>JANYAB010000610.1 GCA_025355225.1 Bacteroidota bacterium | reverse complement strand
TAAAATCCTGTCCCGGAAAAATGCCCATTTCATTTAATGGTGTGCGCACGTGCCCGAACTGTTTTTGATAAGGATCAAGATTAACGATACACAAAATATGATTATTCCCTTCTTTTTTATAGTAGGCTATCATCTGGTCATTATCAATATCACAAAACTTGATATTATTGGTATTCTGCAAGGCGGGATTTGCCTTACGTGCAGCGTTAACCTTAGTGATTACCTCTATCAATTTATTTCGTTTTCCCCAATCCCAATGGCGTACTTCGTATTTTTCCGAGTTCAGGTATTCTTCCTTCCCGGGATAAGGATCATGGTACATTAATTCGTAAACCGGACCGAATATACCGTAGTTTGACGATAGTGTTGCGGCCATAAAAAAACGTGTAATAAAACCAGCTTCATTGCCATTTTGCAATGAATAAGGGTTGATATCATGCGTATTTGGCCAGAAATTAGGGCGAAAATAGTCCCTCATTTCTGTCTGGGTCAGCTCGGTCATATATTCTGTTAATTCCTGCTTGCTATTGCGCCATACATAATAAGTATAGGATTGTGTATAGCCAAGCTTGGCCAACTGTTTCATAACTTTTGGCTTAGTAAAAGCTTCGGAAAGGAAAATAGTACCCGGATATTTTTTTTGTACCTCTGCAATGCACCATTCCCAAAAGTTGAACGATTTAGTGTGCGGGTTATCAACCCTAAAAATGCGTATGCCTTGCTCGCACCAGTAGTCAAGGATACTCTTTAACTCCTTCCATAAATTTTGCCAGTCTTCATTCTCGAAATTTATGGGTAAAATGTCCTGGTATTTTTTGGGGGGATTCTCTGCATATTGTACTGTTCCATCAGGCCGCCATTTAAACCATTTTGGATTTTTCTTAACATAAGGATGATCGGGTGAGCATTGTATCGCAAAATCCATCGCTACTTCAAGTCCGTGAGATGCTGCTTCCTTTATCAAATGTTTGAAATCAGCCAGCGTACCCAGGTCCTTTAAAATATCCTTGTGGCCGCCTTCCTCAGAACCTATGGCATAGGGAACACCATCGTCCTCGGGCAGAGCATTTATCGTATTATTTTTACCTTTTCTAAAATTGTGTCCTATGGGATGTATCGGCGGAAAATATAAAACATCAAAGCCCATTTCGGCTATGCGCGGTAATAACAACTCACAGTCCTTAAATGTGCCATGTTTTCCGGCCGAGGGCGAAGCTGATCTTGGGAAGAAACAGTACCAGCTGCTGAAGCCTGCTTTTTCCCTTTCAACATATACTTTTAGCTCATGAATGTAAGTAGTCGCATTAACCAGGTTGGGGTACTGATCAATAAAGTGATGCCATTCCTTACCTAATACCTCGTTTACCGCCAAATCGTATTTACTTTCATCGTGCAGCAAAGCAATCATCTTCCTGATTTGTTTCTGATCTTCCTTAGCGGCTGTAGGAAGCATTGTCTCCAGAAAACCGGCGCCGATCAGTAATTCGACACCCATATGCTGGGCGTCCTGGTATTTTTTCAGGAAACCTTCCAGCCAGGTTAAAGCATGGTCGACCCAGCCAGTTACGGTATATTGATAAAATCCAGTTTTCGGGAGATCGAAAGACGCCTGCCAGCGATCGTTATTAATGGGTTGCATGGGAGTAAACGACCACTTCTTCTCATTCTCGTGCTTGTATAACAGCCTTGCTCCTGTATGGTCGTGTCCGTCGGTAAATATATCCGCTTCAACCCGCAGGGTTTCACCGGCAATCTTTTTTACATAGAATCTACCGCCGTCAATTTCAGGCGTTACATGTTCAACAACAGCCCGCTCTAAGCCTTGTTTAGTCATTGGTTAGGAAGAAATATTGGTTCGGTTAATAATTGATTCAGTAATATAAATCTATCAAATAATTCCCGGATCGCAAATAAATATTAGCCTATCTGTGATCCGGAAAATTGATAATAATACCTCAGCTTATCACCAACTGCATAAAATTTTTGCGAACCTTTAACTGTACCGATTTATCGGCAGCTATCTTAAAGTCGCGCACTTCCATGTTATCGGCAATAATGCGCATGGGTTTAAATGGCAGACCAACGATATTAAAATGGTAGTTTTCGTATCTCGGCGTATATAAACCTTCCATACTTTGCTGTATGGTAAGTTTGTTATTCTTCCCTTTCACCACAAATTTCTTTTCGAGGTAAATGTCCTGTTCATAAGCAAATGTTTCGCCATAGTCTTCAAACAGGAACGAGTTTGCTTCCACATCACTGTAGTAAACATTCAGCTTCACTTCTTCTATCTCTTTCTCACCTACGTATTGCATAACCGGATATTCAGGGATAACGGAACCTGCTTTTACAAAAATTGGCATGGTATCCAGCGGGGTAAGCACAACAAGCTCCTTGCCGCCTTCCACCATCTCGTGGTTCCAGAAATTATACCATTTGCCTTTGGGCAGGTATACCTTTCGACTTTTTTGCCCTGGTTCCAATACCGGGCATATCAATATTTTATCACCATAAGTAAATTCATCCTGCCTGAAGTGGTTCGTGAGCACTTCCTGCTCCTGCAAAACTATTGGCCTTAGTATAGGAAATCCATAACGATGGTGCTCCCAAAACGCCGAATATAAATAGGGCAACAACCGATAGCGAAGTTCAATAAATTTACGGTTGATGGAGGTAAAGGGTTCACCAAAGCTCCAGGGTTCGCGTTCTTTGGTATCGCCTGCGGAGTGCGCACGCATAAATGGAGAAAATGTACCCAGTTGTATCCAGCGGGTAAATAGCTCGCCATCAGGCTCCCCGCTGAAACCGCCTATATCGGTACCGCAAAATGATATCCCCGATACCGAAAGGCGCTGGCATTGTATATTGCCCAGTTTAAGATGCTCCCAGGAAGCAACATTATCACCCGTCCAAACTGACGAATAGCGCTGTACCCCCGAGTAACCTGCCCTGGTAATAGTAAAAGGTCGTTTATTTTTCATCAGCTTACGCATTCCTTCGTAAGTAGCGCGTACCATCTGCATTCCGTAAATATTATGAGCCTTACGGTGCGAACCACGGTGACCATCGTACTGGTGGCGAACATCATCCGGGAAGGTGCCGTTGCCAAATACTGCAGGCTCATTCATATCGTTCCAAACTCCGGCAACACCTAATTGCACCAGTTCATCAAATAAACCACCCCACCATTCCCTTACCTCTGGATTTGTAAAGTCGGGGAACTGGCAACGACCAGGCCATACATGCCCTTCCATAAAATAATCGTCGCAACGACGACAGAAATACCGTTTCTCTTTGCCCTCCTTAAATACAGCGTAGTTATCATCTACACGTATTCCCGGATCAATGATTACCACGGTTTTAAATCCCTGGTCAGATAATTCCTTGATCATTTTTTTAGGATCGGGGAAATATTTGCGGTTCCAGGTAAAACACCGGTAACCGTCCATATAATCAATATCGAGGTAGATACCGTCACAAGGTATCTTTTGTTCACGAAAAGTTTTGGCCACCATCCTAACTTTCGACTCAGGATAATAACTCCACCGGCACTGATGATAACCCATAGCCCAAAGCGGTGGCATAGGATGCGTACCTGTCAAAATATGGTAACGCTTTACTACATCCATCATATGAGGGCCATGGATATAATAGTATTGCAATTCGCCGCCGTCGGCCCAAAAACTTGTTTTGGTAGAGTCTTCAGCTCCAAAGTCAAAATCGGCTTTAAAAGTATTATCGAAGAATATCCCGTGGGCTATTTCATCATTCAAGCTAATATAAAAAGGGATACTGCGGTATAAAGGATCCTGGTTCCAGGCGAAGGAATAAGCGTCCGTATTCCAGTTTTGTAATCTTTTTCCGCGTAAATTAAACTCGGTAGGTTTATCGCCCATACCAAAAAAGCTCTCCTGAGGATGACAGTCCTTAGTACAATATACATAGTAACCTCCAAACTTAATGTTCTCTTCCCAGTGCATAGGAACTGCGTCAGAGCTTGTCACATGGTTCTGGTTGTCGGAAAATGATATAAAGAAATCTTTTTTACGGACGTGGCAGTTTACAATATTGGTAGAAACAACATATTCGTTCTCATCTTCATATAAACCGAAAACCGAAACTTTGTTCTCAAGCTTAGGTACGGCGTATGAAAACTCGTCTAAAAAAACGCTGTGCGGAGCCAGCCTAACCCTGATAATTTCATCTGTAACAACAGTAACTTCTACTTTGGCGTCCCCGTCTGTAAAATAAAATTTATTCCCTTTCTGTTCAGCCCCAATGGGCATTGCGAGGTATTTTTTAACAATAGGCTTTATACCGGCGGCAGGGTTATTTATATGGTGAACGTCCTCTTCTTCTTCAATCAGCTTAACAGGTAACAGTTCGGGGTTTAAAATATTCTTCTCTTCCATTCAAAATTTATTCTTCTCTTAAGCAAAAATGAGTATGTGTATCTTATACGCAATATAAGAATTGGAGTTTAGAAATCAGCTAATAAGTTTAACAAATAATTGTGAAAATGACATCTCAGTATTTCAGTATTAAAGTGCAGGCGCATTCAGGGTTTATCGATAATCTGTATCTTCTTACCATCCTGAACAAATAATACAGACAATGCTCCTAAAAGCATAAAAACACCAGCCATAACCAACCCATAAATTGCGTGGCCGTTAAAAGCATATCTAACAAGCAGTTTCCCGCTTATTCCGTTGACAATTTGTGGGAAAGTTATAAAAAAATTAAAAATACCCATGTACACCCCAATTTTCTTTGCCGGTATAGAGCTTGATAAAATAGCATATGGCATTGCTAAAATACTTCCCCATGCCAAGCCTATTCCTATCATGGGTAGGATCAGAACGTAATCATTTTTAATAAAGAATATAGATATTAGTCCAATACCCCCCATCGTTAGCGAGAATGCGTGCGTTTTTTTTCTGCTTGTTTTGCGCACAATTGCCGGAAGCATTAAGGCATATATAGCAGAAACAACATTATAAATGCCAAAAAGTATACCAACCCAATTACCGGCATTGTTATAAGTTACCGATGAGGTGTCACCAGCTTTTATATGATAAACGTGGTCGGCTATTGCCGGGGTTGTATATACCCACATGGAAAAAAGCGCAAACCACGAAAAAAACTGCACAATACCCAATTGCCGCATAGTTTTTGGCATATTGAGTAAATCTGAAAATATCTCAGCTATGCCACTCTTTTTTTCTTTGGTTTCAATTTCTTGCTCATGAAATTTAGCATATTCTTCTGGCGGATATTCTTTTGTTTTAATTACGGTCCATAAAATACTCGCAATCAGGACTAACCCACCGACATAAAAAGAAAATAAAAGATTATTAGGTACATGCCCGGGGGCAGCTGTTTTCGCTATTCCAAACCAATTGGCAAACACATAGGGCAACCAC
>JANYAB010000605.1 GCA_025355225.1 Bacteroidota bacterium | reverse complement strand
ATGAGTTAAATATTATTTAATTTCGACTTTCAACTCGGTGTTTCTCTGTGAAACCTCGGTGCCCTTCGTGGTTAATTCCGCGATGCCAATTTAAACACCGGGTTCACGGAGAAAAGAACACAAAGTTCACCAAGGCATGTTAACCGAAAATAAAACACAAGCAAATGACTGCTGTTATAAAAAAAGATTCCATCGATTTTCTAAAAGAACTTTCAAAAAACAATGACCGGGACTGGTTCAATAAGCATAAAGACCGGTATATCGACGCGCATAATAATATCATCGCTTTTGCAGATGCTTTATTGATTGAAATGAATAAGCATGATAAAATTGAAACCGCTTCAGGGAAAAATAGTGTATTCAGGATATACAAAGATGTCCGCTTTGCAAAAGATAAAACGCCATACAACATCCACTGGAGTGGAAGTTTCAAAAGGGCCACAAAGAAATTACGGGGAGGCTACTATTTTCGTATCGAACCGGGGAATTCATTTTTGGCCGGAGGGTTTTGGGGACCCGATTCAAATGATATAAAAAGAATGCGCCAGGATATAGACTTAAACTACAAAGCCTGGAGACATTTGCTCGGAGACAAAACACTGGTTAAAACATTCGGAAAAATGATCGGAGAGCAACTTGGCTCTGTCCCCAGGGGGTATTCTAAAGACAATCCGGCTATTGATCTGTTACGCTATAAACAATTTCTTCTTAAGCAAGAGTTTACCGATAAAGAAGTATACAGTCGGGATTTTATACATAATGTGAATTATGGATTTAAAAAAATGCGTCCATTCTTTGATTTTATGAGTGACGTACTTACAACCGATGCTAATGGAATATCTGACTTAGATTGAATTGTAATCATGATTATCTCACGTTGGAGATAAAGGATAATAATCGAAGTATCGGATCTCAAATAACCAGTACAAACACGCGTTTAAATAGCAAACAGCTTTCAAAATGAATTGTGACAACTTTTTTACAACCTCGTTTGTCTTTTTACGTAAAAGTTGAATTACGATAAAAAATAAAATATTGGTTAAATTTGGCAAAAAATGAGTGTTGCCAAATGCAAATTCCATAGAAAACTTTTACCAATTGCTTGATACTGTTACCATAATGTGCCCAAACTTGCTGAAAAATATTTAATGGAATCTGCGGAAAATTACAAACTTCTCTTTTATTCAAGCCCATTGCCTATTGTTATTTACGGCCTGGAAACCCTGGAGATTGTAAATGTTAACCAAATGGCAATTGATCTTTATGGTTATACACCTGAGGAACTCTTAAGTATGACCATTCTAGACGTACGTCCCCCGGAAGATATCGATTTGGTAGTTGATGTATTAAAGAAATATAAATTCAATCCGGAAATAACTAACCTGGGTACCTGGAACCACTTTAAAAAAAATGGCCAACTCATTAAAGTTGAGGTTACAGGACATTCTATAAACTATAAAAACAGAAATTGCATGATCGTGGTCTGCAATGATGTTACTGATAAAGCAATTGCCTTACACGCTATGCAAATAAGCAACGAAAGGTTTGAGTATGCCACCAAAGCTACTTCGGATATTATTTGGGACTGGAATTTAGAAACGAATGAGGTATACTATTCCGGAAATATAAAAAATTTATTTGGGCATAAAGCTGGATTTAACAATGACAATCTGCCCTTTTACTTTGAGCATGTGCACCCGGACGACAGAGAAAGGGTAGTACTTTATCCCGATCAGGTTAAATATGGAACGATGATAAACTGGACTCAGGAATATCGTTTTAAAAAGGCTGACGGTGAATATGCTTTTGTGCTTGATAAAGGAATTGTGATAAGGGATGAAAATGGAATTGGGGTTCGTATGATAGGGGCAATGCAGGATATAACTGTTTTGAAGCAAAATGAATTGAGAATAATGCATCAAAATGAACAACTGATGGATATAGCGCAGATCAACGCTCATGAAATCAGGCGACCGGTCGCCAGCATTTTAGGACTGATCCAACTATTTAATAAAGAAACAATTGAAGATGAAACTAACAGGGAATTGATAACTTATCTTGAAGCTGCTACCATGGAACTGGATAACGTGATAAGGCGCATCGTGGACAAGACCGGCACTTTATAAGGTGTTTTGATTGTAAATAGCAAAAGATTATTTAATTACCATTAATGTTATCAGTACCCGTCAAATAGCGGCTTAGAACAAATTTTGTTTTTTAAAACAAAATTTATGTATCATTGATTACTTTATAGATAAAAATCATAATACTATGGGAAAAGGTGATAAAAAAACCGCAAAAGGGAAAATTGCTATGGGATCGTTTGGTAAAACCCGGCCTCACAAGGTAAAAAAGGCAGAGCCAGCTGCTAAACCCGAAGATAAAAAGGCATGATTTTTATCAAAAGCGGCAATTAGACCAGACGATACAAGTTTCTGTTTGAACAATAAAATCTCTTCGTCAAGTGTATGCGTCTTCATGGTGACAACTTCAGCCGAAAAAATATAACGGAATAATAATGCCCTTAGACCAGGTATTATGTCATATTCATTTATAGTCAAATTCGGTTAATTCAAGCCCTTTTTGTTAGTTGCGGATTTTTTTATGTTGGTTTCGGCCTCATTTTTTCAAAATCTGTTAACTTCACGGTCTTATTTCAACGTATAAGGTATTATGATTAAGAACATCGCTTTTGGGCTTTTAGCCTTTTTATGTCTTGTGGGCTTTAATGCAAATGCACAGGACAATGACCCATATATGGGGATTATACCGGCCCCGGTTTCTGTTAAGAAAGCTTCAGGAGAGTTCGCGCTCAATCAGCTGACAGTTTTATTTGCTGACAGCGCAAACAACAAAGCCGTTATTTATTTTACAGATTATCTGCATTATAAATTAATGCTGCATAATTCTCTTAAAATAAATAATGGAGCAAGTGTTGAAAACAGCATCGTATTTACAGACAAAGGAACCGAAAACCTGCCCGAGCAGGGATATCGTTTAACAATCACTCCAAAACAAATTATTCTTGCCGCCAAAGGCGCCGGGCTTTTTTATGGAATACAAACTTTAATACAACTTATTCCTGCCGAAAGAACGGCATCAATAAAATTACCTTGTTCGCAAATTGAGGATTATCCGCGTTTTGGTTATCGTGGATTGATGCTGGACGTTTGCCGCCATTTTTTTTCGGTTGAATTTGTAAAAAAGACAATAGATCTGATGGCTTATTACAAACTGAATAATTTTCATTGGCATTTAACCGATGATCAAGGGTGGCGTATAGAAATAAAAAAATATCCGAGACTTACAGAAATAGGCAGTCAGCGGGCACAAACAGTAATTGGTAATTATCATGACCGCACACCTCAGCAATATGATAACACTCCATATGGTGGTTATTATACACAGGCTCAGATTCGGGAAGTAGTTAAATATGCTGCAGACCGATATATTAATATTGTACCCGAAATTGAAATGCCGGGCCATTCAGAAGCAGCAATAGCTGCCTATCCGGAATTAAGCTGTGATCCGGATAAATCTTACAAAGTAGCAGAAACGTGGGGCGTATTCCACGATGTGTATTGTCCATCCGACAAAACTTTTGGCTTTATAGAAGATGTTTTAACTGAGGTGATGGAACTTTTCCCCAGCAAATATATTCATATAGGGGGTGATGAGGTGCCCAAGGATGCCTGGAAAAATTCATCTTTTTGTCAAAAGCTTATTAAAAAATTGAAGTTGAAAAATGAAGAGGAATTGCAAAGTTACTTTATACAACGTGTAGAGAAGTTTGTGAACTCAAAAGGGCGCAGCATAATTGGCTGGGACGAGATATTAGAAGGAGGGTTGTCGCCAAATGCTACGGTAATGAGTTGGAGGGGAGAAAATGGAGGTATTGCCGCAGCCCGGCAAAATCATAACGTGATAATGACCCCTGGCAGCGGCGGGCTTTACCTGGACCATGCGCAGGGGAGAATAGGAGAGCCATTAAGCATAGGCGGATATACCCCCCTTCAGGCAACTTACAGCTATAACCCTACACCTGGTGTTTTAACGCCCGACCAGCAAAAGTTTGTAGTTGGCGTACAGGCTAACTTATGGACGGAGTATATCAGCACTGATGCAAAGGCCGAATATATGCTCTATCCGAGATTATTGGCATTATCAGAAATTGCCTGGACACCCCTGGCTAACAAAAACTTTAAAGATTTTTCCGAAGTACGTTTGCCGATACAACTATCTCTTTTGGATAAAAAGAATTATAATTATCGTGTTCCCGAAGCCATAGGTACTCCGCAGGATACCATTGAGTTTGGTTCGGCCTTAAATGTAAATTTAAAGCCATCAGTAATAGGCGCTAAGACATATTATACCATTGATAGCAATACGCCACGCGAGACCGACATTGAATACCATATCCCGGTTACTTATAGTGTACCCCAGGATCAGTACCGTGACCTGCAAACTATTGTGGTAACACCATCTGGTAAACGAAGCCCGGTAAGCCATACAGTAATGTATAACAAGGCTCCTCTTGCACCGGTAGCCTATGGGGGTAATGCGGCTGGCTTAAAATATCAGTTATTAACGGGTTCATTTACCAATACTGCGCAGCTGAAAGATGCTGCGGTAATTGACAGCGGCATTGCCAAAAGCTTTAACACCTCCGTACTAAAAAAGAATAACCCTGCGTTTGGGGTAATATATAGCGGTTTTATACGTATAGATGCAGACGGTTTGTATTTGTTTTCGACCAGGTCTGATGATGGCTCGGTTTTAACCATTGATGATCAGCCGGTAGTGGATAACGATGGCAAGCACTTTTTGCTGGAACAAGGTGGTGCGGTTGCTTTGCAAAAAGGGTATCATAAGTTTACTTTAAAATACTTTGATGTAGGCCAGGTAAGTGCATTAAGAGTGTATATGACCATTCCCGGCAAACCAAAGGGTGAATTATCGCCAGATACTATGTTTAATTAAAAAAAATGAACGCCAGGTTTTATTTGTTGATACTAACAGGCTGCCTGATTATTGCTACAGGTTGTAATCAGGAAGAAAAAAAGGTAACACCTCCGGCTGTTGTAATAAAAAAACCGGAGTTGACTGCCCCTTTCAGGTTTCATAAGCTGATTGAAGTTTCGCCGGGGCGTGATTTTGATATTTTAAGCTGGGGCAGGGGATCCGCTACTACCGGTGCTTTCCTGATACTGCACTCTGATTCTTTAGGTAAAAAATATACCACAACAACGGGAGACCTTGATGGAGCAATTATAGACGTATACAACTCGGATATGGATATGGATGGCAACCCGGAGATACTGATTCACGCTAAAGCCAAAGATACAACCGACTATGCTACCATCTATGCTTTTGAATTTAACGGCGGCAGGGCGCAGAAATTAGATTTCCCAAAACTGACTAAGTCGCAAAAGAAAGGATACCGCGGCAATGATAATTTTTATACCAAAGAGGGGTATTTTATGCGCGAATTTCCAATTTACAGCGGCAACGGAAAAGAAGCAAAACCAACTGGCCAAAAACGCCAGCTGCAATATGGCTTAAGAAATAATAATTTTACGGTAAAACAGCTAAGCAAGGATTCTACAGATGTAAATACGGCTAAACCGGTTGCAAAAGAGAGCGCAAAAATATCGGCATCTGAAAAGAAAACAAAGAGTACTAAAAAATCTGAAAAGCATACCACCGAAAAGAAGCATAAGAAGAAACACCGCAAGCATCGCAGCAGTGATTAGCTGCTTTAAATCTTCAGCAGTTGGAGGATAGATTTAGGTAGTACCAACCCCAGCTTTTTGGCGAGGATTGGTAGAGCTATTTAACCTACAATTTCAACTTCCTCTAATTGGGTGTTGATGAACTCAATCTCTTCAGCATTTAGTCTTATATTAACGGCTTTGGCATTTTGTTTCGATTGTTCAGCATTGCGTGCGCCAACGAGAGCAATTGTTATACCGGGGTGCTCAATGGTCCAGCGTATTACCAGTTGGCCCAGCGTGGCACTTTTTTCATCAGCAAGAGGTTTTATTTTTTCTAAAAATGCGTTGGTCCGTTTAATATTTTCGCTCCTGAAATACTTAACGCCACCACGATGGTCACCTGCCCCAAATCTTTGTCCGGGTTTAATTTTACCTGTAAGAAGGCCGCGTTCTAAAGGGCTGTAGGCTAAAATTGCTTTTCGGTGTGCAATACAATAAGGGATAAGTTCATCGTCAATGTTACGGTTAACCATGCTGAAAGGCACCTGGTTCGAGGCAAGGTTCAGGGTTTGTTCTGCTTCGGCCATTTGCTGTGCATTGTAATTGCAAATACCTGCTTCGCGTATTTTACCCTGTTCTTTTAATCGTAAAACGGCCTCCATACTTTCAGCTATCGGGGTTGTCAGATCTGGCCAATGTATCTGGTAAAGGTCTATATAATCGGTACCAAGTCGTTTCAGACTATCTTCGCATTCTTTTATAATACTTTCTCTGCCCGAATATTTGTAAATATCAATATCCCGACCACTGTTATCTGTGCTCTTGAAAAAAAAGTCACCTTTGGCAACGTCCCATCGCATGCCGTATTTAGTAAGCAATTGTACCTTATCACGCGGTATACCTTTAATGGCTTGTCCTACCAGCTCCTCGCTTTTCCCCTGCCCATATATTGGTGCTGTATCTATTGAGGTTACGCCAAGATCATGGGCGGCTTTAATGGCTTTAATAGCATCGTTATCATCATTGCCACCCCACATCCAGCCGCCGGCAGCCCAGGCCCCAAATGTTATGGCCGATATTTTAAGATCTGTTTCTCCTAATTTTCTGTATTCCATAGCTATTTAATGTTTAATATTTTTGAACAGGTAAAATAAATTATTGTTCAAAAAACTATTGTTTGCTCATTGTAATCATTTCCATAGCATTCCGTACCCCCACATTAATTCCCCATATCCGCACATCTGCATATTTGCACATTAATTTGCACATTTGCATATCTGCACATTCTTATATCAGGCATGTACTTTTTATATCCCTTTTTTTTACTTGCATTACTCTCTATCGCTGTCCCGGTATTGATCCACCTGTTCAATTTCAGACGGTATCAAAAGGTTTATTTCAGTAACGTCCAGTTTTTAAAGGAGATACAGGAGCAACAAGCATCGCGCAGGAACTTAAAGGAGCGATTGATTTTAGCATCAAGGATACTGGCCCTTACATTTTTGGTACTGGCATTTGCAAGGCCATATATCCCCGGAAAAAATGCAGCTAATTCTGGCATGCAACAGGCGGTAAGTATTTTTGTCGACAATTCATACTCCATGCAAACCTTGAATAAGGAAGGTACTTTGCTTGATGAAGCTAAGCGCCGCGCAAAGGAAATAGCATCAGCATATAATATAAACGATCGTTTTCAGCTGTTGACCCAGGATTTTGAAGGGAAGCACCAGCGATTATTGAGCAGGGATGAATTTAATGACGCCGTCGATGCCGTAAAGATCAGTCCCCAAAGCCGCAGTTTGCAGCAGATCATTAACAGGCAGCAAAGCTTATTGAGTACGCAGCAAAGCGCCATCCGTTCAGCATATCTTGTTTCAGATTTTCAAAAAAATATGGCTGGTAATAAGCCTTTGAAGGCCGATAGCGCCATACATTTTAACCTGGTACAATTAAGAGCAAGCGAATTGCCGAATGTTGCTGTTGATTCCGTGTGGCTGTTAACTGCTGTACATCGTCCGGGTGAAAGCGAGAAACTGGTGCTGAGGCTACATAATTACGCTGGAGAAAAAGCCGAGAAAGTGCCACTTAAATTATTGTTAAACGGCGCACAAAAAGCACTTGGTAGTTTTACTATTGATCCGCGTTCCGCACAAAACGATACGCTTGCGTTTTCTGGTCTGCAAAGCGGTTGGCAACGCGGCGAAATACAGCTTCAGGATAACCCAGTAACCTTTGATAACCGATTTTATTTTACGTTTGATGTTAAACAGCAAATGCAGGTATTGCTGATAGACAGGGGTATTGCAAATCCCTTTTTAAAGGCCGTTTTTGGGACAGATCCTTTTTTCAGTATTAAACGGGTTACAGATGGCAATGTAGATTATGGCGCCTTGAATACTTATCCGTTAATTGTGTTAAGTGATGTCGCAACCATTTCAACCGGGCTTGCACAACAGTTGAGAAGCTACGTGGCAAAAGGCGGTACCCTTGTAGTTTTCCCGTCGGTTGATGCCGACCTGGCCGGATATAAGTCATTTTTACAGCCCATGAATGCTGCATGGCCCGAAAAACTTATCACAGAAACAACTAAGGTAGCAGCTATCAATCTGCAAAACCCTGTATTTAAGAATATTTTCGAATCTTATCCTCAAAATCCTGATTTACCATCAGTTAAAAAATATTATAAGCTAAATTCTGCAACCAACGGTCCGGGTGAAAACATGATGGAGTTGCCGGGCAGGCAAACCTTCTGGTCGTCCTATAATAGCGGGAAGGGTAAAGTGTACGTTTCAGCCGTGCCTCTGAATGATGATTTCAGTAATCTGCCGCGCCACGCGCTATTGGTTCCGGTTATGCTTCGTATTGCATTACTAAGCGGGCATGACCATCCATTATTTTATACTCTGGGGCAGGACGAAAGCATCGAGGTAACCCCGGTTCAAAGCAGCGAGAAACAAATATTGAAATTGGTGAAAGGCAGCCAGGCTATTATACCCGACGTGAGGCAACAGGAGGGAAGCACATTGTTATATGTGTCGGACCAGCTGCAGAATACAGGAATATATGAATTAAAAAAGCAGGATAGTACCATAACAGTAATAGCATTTAACGACAACCGGAAAGAATCGGATATGAGTTATTTAACAGGCACCGATCTGAAGCAAATTTTTCCGCAGGCGGGTACTATTTTATCTCCCGGACAGGCTTCATTAAAAGGCGAAGTGTCTGAATTAAATTTTGGTCTGCAATTATGGAAACTTTGTATAATTTTGGCATTGATTTTTCTGGCAGCCGAAATATTGCTTATCAGGTACTATAATTTTGATAAACAAAGGTTTGCAGCACAGGTCTAATCAAAACAAATCCATCCTTAAAGCAACGCTAATGAATTTGCTTATCAAATCTGCAACAATTTCCGACCCTGGTTCACCCTTTTATCAACAAGTTGCCGATGTATTAATTGAAAAAGGCCATATTACAAAAATTGGTGTTCAAATTAATTCAGATACTGAAAGCTTTAATGCAGAGGGGAAACACCTTTCACCAGGTTTTTTTGACCTTAACTGCAATATAGGCGAGCTGGGACTCGAAACAAAAGAAGATTTGCAAACAGGCACCCAGGCTGCTGCTGCTGGTGGATTTACCGGTGTGGCCCTTATGCCCAATACACAGCCGCCGGTGCATTCAAAGGCCGAAATTGAATATCTGATGAACCGGGCTAAAAACAACCTGGTTGATGTTTATCCCTTAGGCACGATATCTTACAAACGCGAGGGTAAGGACCTGGCCGAAATGTATGATATGTATCAAAGCGGCGCCAGAGCGTTCACCGATGGTGACCGCCCCGTGCAGGATGCGGGTCTTATGGAAAGGGCATTATTGTATTCGCAGGGGTTTGGGGCATTAATACTTTCGTACCCGGAAGACACGGCCATTGCCGGTAAAGCCAAAGTAAACGAAGGAGAAGTGAGCACTTTGCTTGGCATGAAGGGTATCCCTTCGCTGGCCGAGGAGTTGATGATAGCGAGGGATTTGTACCTGGCCGAATATACCGGCTCACGGATACATTTTAGCACTATATCTACCGAACGCTCGGTAGAGCTTATAAGGGAGGCTAAGAAAAACGGATTAAAGGTAACCTGTGATGTTGCAGTTCATCATTTACTGCTTACAGACGAAGCGCTGCTTGGTTTTGATAGCCTTTATAAGGTTAAACCTCCTTTACGCACACAAAAGGATGTGAGGGCCTTAATGGCAGGATTAAAAGACGGAACAATAGATGCTATTGTTTCGCAACATACGCCGCACGAGGTGGAGTTTAAGAATGTGGAGTTTGAAGTTGCTGAATACGGTATGATCAGCTTACAAACAGCCTTTTCTATTGCCCTTGAAGCTGGTGTGCAGGTGGAAATGATCATACAAAAAATGGCCGTTAATCCACGTAAAATATTAAATTTAGATGTTCCGGTAATTGCCGAAGGCAAGAAGGCTAACCTGGTTGTTTTTGACGAGAATGCGGAATGGACATTCGATAAATCAAATAACCGGTCGAAATCTTATAATTCTCCTTTCATTGGGAAAAAACTTAGGGGTTCAATTTTGTTAACCTATAATAATAACAAGCTATTTAAATCTTAAAAAAATGATCGATCCCAAAATAGAATCAGCCCTGGCGGCTGCCTTGCGTGCTTTTTCCCGTTACAATAGCTTTGACGCTACGCAACTTAATGTGGCGTTTTATGATGTTTATGCATCTGAAGATGATTTTTTAAGTAAGGTGGATTCATTAGATGCTGTATTTGATGATTATTCCGAAATGGAAGCCTTACGCGAAGTGTTTTTTGATCTGCTGATGATCAACTTTTTTAGCGCAGATGTGAAGAAGCTGGAAGACGATTACCTCGAGACCAAAGAATGGGAAGAAATAGAGGAGGAAACGCTTGACCGGGGTACAGAATTATTAAACCTGTTACTATATCTTAACGAATGCGAGGATGAAGACATTGAGCCAGGCCTGGAAGATTACCTGAAGGAATTTTTATTGGTTGATGAAGACGAGTTCCAGGATGAATACCGCATTTATGAGCCTGTAATTGAAAATCAGATTCTGTTGGAAAGCCCGGTGGAGGAGATTGGCAGGGTAGCTGAAAGCCTGCCTGAAGACTCTGAGATCAAAGAAATATTTTATCCGATGATGTGTTTTTTCCAAAATACCGAAGCTTCTGAAGAAGCAAAAGATATTATTGCCGAGAATTCGATAAATAAAGACTTTGATATGGCGGTATTTAGTATATTAGAATCATTTATTTAACCTAAAAACCACATCGTAATGGAACAATTGGCACCAAATCCAACTAAAGTAGCAACTAAATGGGCATTGATTTATGTTTTAACAGCAATAGTTATCACGTATATTATTCAGTTTTCAAATCTTGACCCTAATTCTTCTGTAAAATATCTATCGTATATTCCCTTTATAGCTTTTTTATTCCTGGCGCAAAAGGAGTATAAGGATAAATTAGGGGGCTACATAAAATTTGGCGAAGCTTTTTCAACAGGATTAAGGTACGGCGTATTTTCAGGTCTATTGTTGGGCATATTTTTATACGTCTACCTGGCGATTTTAAGCCCTGATGTGTTAGCAAAATCGGTGGATGCGCAAAGAGACGCTATGGCAGCAAAAGGGCTTTCGAGTGATCAGGTTGATAAAGGAATAGAAATTGCAAAAAAATATGGCGCTATTTTCGGAGCCTTCGGAGCAGCAATATTCTACGCTATTTTAGGAGTTATTTTGGGCTTGATCGGTGCTGCGATCTTCAAAAAGGAGCGCTCACCGTTTGATGCTGAACCAGAAACAGAAACAACGGAACCAACAGTTTAACCGCAGATAGATATAATGAAAAAGCGCCCTCATCATACGATGGAGGCGCTTTTTCATTATCAGCAAACTAGAATTACTTCTTCATGATCTGCTTTACAATATCATTGCCAAAAGCAAAAACCATCAGCGTTATCAATATAACAAAGCCAACTATTTGTGCCCTTTCCAAAAACTTATCACTAAGCGGTTTGCCTTTTATCATCTCGATAAGCAGGAATACAGCATGGCCGCCGTCAAGAGCCGGTATAGGTAATAAATTCATCAGGGCCAACACCATTGAAAGTAAACCCACAAGGTTCCAGAAGCGTATCCAATCGATATGGGTGCCAAACAAAACTGCGATGCCAATTGGGCCTGAAATCGCTTTTCGGGCTTTAACTTGTCCGGTAAATACTTTACCTAAGCCTTTGGCATTATCTGTAAATGTCCCCCAGGCTCTTGATGCACCAACCGGCAGCGAACCAAAGAAACCAAAAGTGATTTTTTTATCTTTAGGGAAATCTACTTTAGGGAAGAAACCAAGGGTTCCTTCTTTAGTTATTTGGGCTGGTTGCTGCCTGATAACATTCTTGTGATTTACCGTTAATTGAACTTGTTTGCTTTTATTATCCTGCAGTAAAGATTGCATTTCATCAAAAAATGCTACTGTTTGCCCATTCACCGCGGTAATACTGTCACCTTTTACAAGGCTGGCCTTTTGAGCGCCGCTGTTGGGTGTCACCGAATCGATAGCAAACTTCACCCGGGGCTTTACAAATTCACCAATACCATAATCAGACAGGTCATTCAATAAAGTGCCGGGTACCGGAATCGATAGGTCCTGATTATTACGAACTACCGTTAACACACTTCCAAGTAATACTTTTGAACTTATTAATTCATCAAAATATTCAATCGTTTTGCCATTTATAGCGACGATTTTATCTCCCGGTTTAAGGCCTATCTTTTGACCGATCTTACCCGGCGCTATGCCATATATTAAATTGCTATTAGGTGTATAAGTTTCTCCGTACTTAATAGTAAGTACCCAAAAAATTAAAATACCAAATACTATGTTTACCGTAACACCGCCAAGCATTACTATTAAACGCTGCCAGGCCGGCTTTGAGCGAAACTCCCAGGGTTGCGGCGGGCCTGCAAGCTGCTCGGTATCCATTGATTCGTCTATCATACCGGCGATTTTTACATAGCCGCCTAATGGCAGCCATCCAATGCCGTACTCAACTCCTTTATAATTGAATTTAAACAGGCTTATTCCCCAGGCATCAAAAAACAAATAGAATTTCTCTACTTTAATACCGAAAGCGCGGGCCGCTATAAAGTGGCCAAACTCGTGCAAAATTACCAAAATTGAAAGACCCAGTAGCAACTGGCCAACCATTATCACTATACTCATTCCTTATTTATATCAATTAGTAAACGTCTTAACTGTTATTTGTTTTATAAAATTTTGTGCAAAGATGCGTGTTTCTTTGTCAGTATTCAAATAATCATCCAGCGAGGGCGTGGCATGAAAACTAACTTTTTGCATACACTCTTCAATTACATCGCTCATTGCTAAAAACCCCAACCCGAGGCTTAAAAATCCTGCTACAGCAATCTCATTGGCTGCATTAATAATACAAGGCATACTACCTCCTTGTTTTAGCGCCTCAAACGCCAAATTAAGATTACGAAATGTTTTGGTATCCGGTTTCTCAAAAGTCAGGCTTGGATATTGCGTAAAGTCAAATCTTTTAAAATCATTTTTTATGCGATTGGGATAGGCGAGGGCATATTGTATAGGCAGCTTCATATTTGGGAGCCCCATTTGCGCTTTTATAGAACCATCACTAAACTGAACCATCGAATGGATAATAGATTGAGGATGCACAACAATGTCTATCTGATCAGCGTTCAGGTCAAATAACCATTTAGCTTCAATCACTTCGAGCCCTTTGTTCATTAACGAGGCGGAATCGATCGTAATTTTTGCGCCCATTACCCAGCTGGGATGTTTCAGCGCATCCTCACGGGTAACATCAGCTAAAAATTCAAGGCTTTTGCCGCGGAATGGCCCCCCGGAAGCGGTCAGTATGATTTTTTCAACCGTACTGCTTTCTTCACCTGCAAGGCACTGAA
>JANYAB010000568.1 GCA_025355225.1 Bacteroidota bacterium | reverse complement strand
GGCGTTTCTAAATATGAAGTTATTGAAGGCGAAAAAGTTATCGCTTATATACATGGTAACTTCCGTTTAGGCGTATTGGTTGCTTTGAGCGCTAACGCTGCGGGTGCAGATGAAGCCGGAAAAGACGTAGCCATGCAAATTGCTGCCATGAACCCGGTTGCTATTGATAAAGATGGTGTTGATGCTACAACTATTGAGCGTGAGCTTGAAATTGCAAAAGAGCAAATACGCGCTGAAGGCAAACCCGAAGAAATGGTTGAAAAAATATCCCTTGGTAAACTAAACAAGTTCTATAAGGATTCGACCCTTTTGAACCAGGAGTTTGTAAAGGACTCTTCCAAAACCGTTGCCCAGTTTTTGAGCACGGTTGAAAAGGGGCTCACCGTTACCGCATTTAAGCGGGTAGCCTTAGGAGCTTAAATTATTTAAATCCCCACCGAATTATCGGTGGGGATTTTTTTTGAGTAATATTTTGTTGTAGAGACGCAATGCATTGCGTCTCTACGTAATATTGTAATATGATAACAGCCCTCCATAACCTGCAGATCATTTCAAATGGTCAAATAACCCTGGAAAAAGCCATATTAATTTCAAACGGGAAAATCACTGATATAATTCCTGTCAATTCCATTCCACACGATGCTGAAAAGATCGATTTGAATGGTGCATTCGTTGCGCCAGGGTTGATCGACCTGCAGATATATGGATCAGGTGGCAGGTTGCTTAGCATTGATACCGACGAAGCTACACTGCTGCAAATGGAAACTGACCTGCTGGCTCAAGGCACAACGGGCTTTTTCCCTACAATCTCAACCAATACCGACGAAGTGATCGAGCAGACGATTAACGTATGCAGAGCTTATCGCGAACATTGTAGGGGCAATTTTTTAGGCCTCCATTTGGAAGGTCCATTTCTCAACCCAATACGGAGAGGGGCCCATAATCAGAACTTTATCAAAAAAGCCTCATTGAACCTCGTGCGCAAATGGGTTGAGATGGGCGATGGCGTTATCAAAATGATGACCATAGCGCCCGAGTTGCAGGACAACGAAGTGATCAACTATTTGCATGGAACGGGGATGATCCTTTCATCCGGACATAGCAATGCCACTTATCCCCAGGGGAAATCATTTTTAAATAAACCCATACCGGCAGTTACACACCTGTTTAATGCTATGCCGCAAATGCATCATCGCGAGCCCGGCTACATCCCCGCTATTTTTGAGGAGAAACCCTATACCAGTATTGTTCCTGATGGCATCCATGTGGATTTTGTAATGGCCAGACTGGCCAAACGCGAGCTGGGCGATAAGCTCTTTTTTATTACCGATGCTGTAACCGAAACTAACCACGGCCCATATCAGCATCAGTTTAAGGCTGACAGGTATGTACTGCGTGACGGCACTTTATCGGGATCGTGTCTTACAATGTTGAAAGCTGTCGAAAATGGTGTGAAGCATATTGGGGTAAGCTTACCAGAGGCAATCAACATGGCCTCGCTATACCCGGCCCAACTGGCGGGTGTAAACAAAGGAAAGATAGAAGCAGGTTATGATGCCGATCTGATCGTTTTCGACGATACCTATAATGTTAAAGCAACTTTTTTGGCAGGTAAATTAGTGAGTTAAACTATACACTATTTTAACACTGAATTAAAATTAATACTTTTGACAAACTACCTCCGAATGAAATACAAAAGGATCCTACTTAAGCTGAGCGGCGAGTCGCTGATGGGCAAACTGCAGTACGGCATTGATAATACCCAGGTTTTACAGTACGCACAAGATATAAAAAATGTTTTTGATGCTGGGGTTGAGATTGCCATAGTTGTTGGTGGAGGGAATATATTCAGAGGATTAAGCGCCGAAAAATCGGGCATGGAACGTGCGCAGGCTGATTATATGGGTATGCTGGCTACAGTGATCAACTGTATGGCCCTTCAAAACGCCCTGGAAAGTTTAGGCGTTGAAACCCGTTTGCAATCTGCGATAAAAATGGAGCAAATATGCGAGCCTTATATTCGCCGTCGCGCTATGCACCACCTTGAAGTCGGAAAGATCGTGATATTTGGTGCTGGAACGGGTAACCCCTATTTTACGACAGATACAGCTGCATCTTTAAGAGCCATTGAAATTAAAGCGGACGTTGTACTAAAAGGCACACGGGTTGATGGGATTTATACCGCCGACCCAGAAAAAGATGCCTCTGCCACTCGTTACGATGAAATATCCTTCCAGGAAGTTTATGACAAAGGCCTTAACGTAATGGACATGACGGCTATTACCCTCTGCCAAGAAAATAAATTGCCCATTATTGTATTTGATATGAATAAACCGGGTAACTTTTTGAAGATAGCGCAGGGTGAAAAGGTGGGGACGCTGGTGAGGTAGAGCCAGATTGGTTAATCAAAAATAATTTTTCACTCTTTTTTCCCAATTGGAAACATCGTGCCAAAGAATTACGTTTATATGACAATAAACTTTTCCTGGTATGAAGACGATCTGTGTGTTGGTGACCATTTTAAACTTATTTTCCGGGGTAACTAATAAACCTGTAGAAAAAGTTGATTTAAAACGCTTTGAAGGAACCTGGTATTCGCTTTATTCCCTTCCAACCATGTTTGATAAGGGCACCAGGGAAACCACCACATGTAATTATTTAAATTCCGATGGCTATTACGATGTGGTCACTACCTATAAAATGGATAACGAGCTGCAAATACATTCGATCAAATCAAAATTATTCCAGGTAAGCGGCACAAATAATTCAAAAATGAAGGTGCAGTTTATCTGGCCATTTAAGATGGATTATTGGGTGATTGATTTGGCCGATGATTATTCTTACGCAGTAATTGGCCATCCAGACCACCGGTTTTTATTTATCCTATGCCGCAAGCAGGAAATGGATAAGAAATTATATGATCAAATAGTGGCCCATTGTAAAACAATGGGTTACCCCGTTGAAAAATTAGTTTGCCAGCAGCAGCACTCCCCGGCAAGCCTCATAGCCATGAAGTAACTTATAGTTTTTTAAAAGCGCTTATTTTGATTATTTTGCCTTTCCTTTAAAAAGGGATTTAGATGAGGTAAAATGATACTTTTTATTATTTTTGACAAAATTTAAAAAAAATGAGCGAACTCATTAAAAAACAACTGAGCGATGCAAAGGCCTTAATGGATAAAGCGATCGATCATGCGGATAACGAATTGGCCAAAATACGTGCCGGAAAGGCAAGTCCATCTATGCTGGATGGTATAGTCGTTGATTATTACGGCACGCCAACGCCATTGAGCATGGTTGGTAATGTAAATACGCCCGATGCCCGTACAATTGTAATACAGCCCTGGGAAAAATCATTACTGGTGCCGATAGAGAAAGCCATACAAGAAGCGAATTTAGGAATGAACCCTCAAAATGATGGGATCATCATCCGTATAAATGTCCCCCCTTTGACTGAAGAGCGCCGACGCGACCTGGTAAAAAGGGTAAAGGGCGAAGTGGAAGTAGGTAAAGTAGCTATCCGCAATATCCGCAAGGAAGCCAATGAAAAGATAAGAAAACTAAAATCGGAAGGTGTTTCTGAAGATGAAATGAAGACCGGTGAAGGCGAAGTGCAGAAATTAACCGATGCTTATATTATCAAGGTAGACCAGCTTTCCGACGCCAAGGAAAAAGATATTATGACCGTTTAAATATTAAAGCAATGTCAAATTAAAGGGAATGAGCTATTTAAGCCATTCCCTTTTTTTATTTTTACCACAATCATGAAAGTACTCTTATCCTATTTGTCAGCCCATCGCTGGGTAGTTATATTGGCCCTGGTCCTTGCTGGTTTTAATATCGGATTTTCTCTGATTGATCCCTATATCACCAGGGAAATTTTTG
>JANYAB010000541.1 GCA_025355225.1 Bacteroidota bacterium | reverse complement strand
TCTCTACAGACTCGATATCTGATTGTATTTCAAAGGTCGCTGTCTTTGAAGGGAGATCACAATTAATAGTGTCTGATTCCTTTTTAGTCAATTTAGTATTTTGAGTTTAAATATGATTGCACTCAGAATCTTAAAAGCATTTTGTGTTATTTTCTGGTGGATTTGGTTCGTCCGTTTTCATAGTAATTATTTCTTTTTCCCAAGGGGTTTTACAGAAACTTCCTTAAAGTAAACAATATCATTGTCACTGTGGTTCTGAAGGCCTATATAACCGGTAAGCGGTCGTGGCCCACGGAATGGTTCATAGTCAAATTTACGTTCGGGAGTTGGATCGCCTTCTTTATAGTCGGTTACTTTTTGACCGTTCAAATACACAATAGTTCGGGGGCCATCAAGGGTGATCTCCATGGTGTTCCATTCAGGTCCCGGCTTCCCCGACTTGGCCAATGGTTTGGTTAACGAATATAAAGTGCCGGTGATATGATATTCATCCTCACCCGAGGTTTCGGGGTGATTATCTATCTGTACTTCGTAACCATAAAATACCGGCATCATCGCTTCACGCGGCTCTATAGGTATGCGAATAAACACACCCGAGTTACTGTTTGATTTTTGCATCTGGTAAACCACCTTAATGGTGCAATTGCTCATTTTTCCGCCGGTATAATACAATAAACCCATACCACCATGACTGCGGATGGTGCCATCTTCAACATAATGGGTGCCGGGACCCACTTGTTTCCAGCCGGTAAGGTCCTTGCCATTAAAAAATTGTTTCCAGTCTTTATCCGTGTTTTTTTGTGCGTAACCAGGGCTAAAGCCTAATAGTAACATAAAGCTAAGACTCAAACAAAAGCCTTGCAGGATTGATTTTGCGGTCATGTTTATTATTTTATAATCGTTATACATTAAATTTTTCAATCAAATCTTATACAAATGCATTACCCGCCCGCCCGCAAAGCAAGCTAAGGTGGGTTTTTGCGCCGAAATGCATCGCATCCTGATTGATAATATTTTCAAAAAGCACCTCTGCTTCAGTAAATTGTCCTAACCCAAGGTGGCCCAAGCCCATTATATATTGATTGTGCAATAAACTCCTTTTAGTAAGGTCGTCTTCAAATATCAGCAGGTCAGGCAATGAAACAGCGAAATAATCAATATTAACCTGATCGTTCTCATGTACCTTGCCATATGTTATCAATCCTGTGAAAATTGTTTCTGCTTTCTTCTCCTCCTTTAATTTTTTCCATGCCAGGCCCTGGTAATAAATCTGATCCGGGCGCTGATCATTATAAAAAACCGCTTCACTGGGTACAGAGGAACCAGCAGTTGCTATTTGCCAATTAGTTGCGGCAAGTTCATGATCACCCAAACTATGGTATGCACATCCCATCCAATAGTAAAGTTCATTTTCCTGTATGCCGTGTAATTTCCCTTCACCAAGATTATGCGGATAAAATTGGGCTCTTTGTAAACAGTCAATAGCTTCAGCAAATTTCTCCTGGGTCAAATACTCCTTGGCTTGCTCTATTAAACTGTAAACATATTGGCCGGATACTTTCCCTTCACCCCCTTCCCAGGGATGGAATTGATGGGCCATAATCAGTTGATAGGCCTTATCGAAATTCCCGGTAAAATTGTAAATAGCTGCTCTTTCCAGGTAAAGATCATCCCGGGATTCGCACACAGACAGATTTTCTTCCAGCTGCGTTAAGCGGCTTTCAGGTGATCTGTTTAATCGTTTATATAACTGATCCAGTTCCATCAAAACCCGGGCATCCTGCGGATCAAGGGAATAGGCTTTTTCAAGATAATCTACGGCCTTTTTATAATCACTTTTTTTATTGTAATAAGCTATGGCAAGGTTCCTGTGCGCAGTTGGATAACCTCCGTCTTTTTCAACCGCAATCTCCCAAAGCCGGATGGCTTCTTCGTATTGCCGCTTATCATAAAATAAATTTGCCAGGTAATAAGGGGCCCTTGGGTCAGACGGGTTTAACCTCATCGCATTTTCCAGCACCATGATATCCTCCAGTCTGTTAGGAAAACAATAGGCCGAATCTGCCTTTGCTGCATTTCGGAGGTAATTAAGCGCCATATCCTTGTTGGCTGCGCAATCCCAGTAATAGGCAATATAATAATTGATGAGGGGTTCGTTTAAATTGAGCTGTCCGGCAAACAGCAACAATTCTATAGCCTCCTTATACAGGCCTGCCGCCCCATAATCTATAGCATAAGAAATAAGATTATGCGAAGTTCCCCGGCTACGTTCAAGGAAATCAGTCAGGGCATCTTCAGCCCTTTTGTCGTCACCAAGTTCCAAATAACCATAATATAATTCAAAAAATGCGGCAAGGTTAAACTGGTCCCGCGCTGTTTCATGTAACGCAGCCTCAATACTTTCAGCGAAACGCCCCATTTTTCTCAAGGTTTGTATGCGAATGATCTTTGCTTTGCCATTCCTGTTATTACAGTCTACCGCCCAATTGATGTGCTCTAAAGCGGTTTCATAGTGCCCGTTGACCAGATCCAATCTCGCCAGTTCCAGCAATGCCTGTCCCTGCCATGCATTGCTCCAGGCTGCCTTGGCAAAAGCATCATACGCCCCGGCTTGGTTTTTCAGGTAAAGAAGCGTTAACCCCAAATTATAATAAGCTTCACCATCGTAAGGATTGGGGTTTCGCACGGTCATGGTTTCAATAGCAATTCTGAAGTAAGGTTCGCTTACGTCAAATCTTCCCCTTCTCAGATACCACACCCCCAGGGCGTTGTTGCTCCGGATATCCCCGGGATCACGTTTTAAAGCTTCTTCATAATATGGGAGCGGACTATAGGTAGCATGCCGGTATTGTTCAAGATGCTGGCCCGTTAAAAAAAGCTGTTCATTACGAAGTATTTCGGATGGGCTTAAAGCAGGTTTTGCAGCTTCAGGAACAGGACGATCCTGGTGACTGGCCGGATCATAAGAAATGAGTATTGTCCCAATCGCATCCTGAACGGTCAGCTTAATTTTTTCTTCAGCGGTACCCGCATATTTCAACGTTTTTTCAAATACATTTTCGGGTGAAACGCTGATCACTTCTTTCCACAGCAACTGATCCTGATAATAAAGGCAAGCAGTTAGTCCGGCAAATTCGCTTGTCGCGAAAATTTTTGTTTCGATGGAGCCCTCTTCGCAAGATACGCTGACCAGGATATCTTTTGTTGCGTTTTTTATCAGACCAAGTTCCGTATAGGGCAAAAAATATTGCGTAAAGCTTTTTTCTTCGTAAGGCTGGATCCACGAAAAGTCTGGTTGATTATCGGTATATACGCCGATCATTAATTCCACATAAGGGCCGTCTTCATCTGTCAGGTTGCGGTCCCACGCCTTGCCAAAATCACCATTTCCCCACGTCCATTGTTTTTTACCTGGTGAAACGTGGTGATCAGCCACATGCAAAAAGCCGGCATGGCTGTCATGTTCATATCCGCCGACAAAATCGTACGCCGAATAAGCGACCATATAAGATGTGGGAACCGGTATGTTACGGTAGCGGGATATGTCAGTACCCGGCGAATAATCGATTTTGTAATAAGTACCTGTAGCGATCGGGAAGTTGGAAACATCTCTCCTGCCATGGTCAAAAACGGCGTGTACGTCCGGCGGGAAAACAGATTGATAATGGTCATTTACTTTTACGGCAGGGTTGGCCCACCATAAAAAGGTTTGGGGCAGGCTGCTGCGATTGTACAACTTAGCTTTTACTTCCAAATAGGCATGCTCCTCATAGAGCGTAAAACCAGCCATACCTTTCATATGGAACATCTTATCGATCTCGTTAACCCATATCGTTACGCTCCCGTCTTCGTTGGCTTCAATGGTATGATCAATGGTTTCAAACGTACTTGGACGATGATGCTGCGGCCAGTTAAACTCAATACCACCTGATATCCAGGGACCGCATAAACCAACCAAAGCAGGCTTGATAACCTGGTTATAATAAATAAAGTGCCTTTCTTTTATTTTATCGTAAGCCATATGAACCCTTCCCCCGATTTCCGGCAGGATCATAATTTTAAGATATTTGTTTTCAAGAAAAACGGCATTATATTCTTTGTCAGTCTTTTCGTCGTATATTTTTTCGATGACCGGATTGGGATATACCACACCACTGCTGCCCTGGTATATCCTTTTTTCAAAAAACATTGGATTTTTATCAGCCTCACCGGTAAGGTAAGTTGGAATGGTTATTTTTTCTGTCCAGGCTTTTACTTTCATAGTTATAAGGAGATTAATGTCCGGCAAAGTTTTGTTCCAGCTGTTCCAGTGTTTTACCTTTTGTCTCTTTTACTTTTTTCAGAATGAAAATAAATCCGGCGAAGCAAATAACTGCATAAAGATAAAATGGACCATAGGTACCTAATTTTTCTGCGAGTATGGGGAAAGTGAACACAAGTATAAAATACGCTCCCCATAAACAAACAATACTCAAAGAGGATGCTCTGCTACGTATGTGGTTAGGAAATATTTCTGAGATAAGCACCCAGGTAACCGGTGCAAGCGAGCTTGCATACAACCCGATGGCAAGCAATACCAAAATAGAAATGATAGTAGTACCTGCCTGCATTTTTAAGAAAACCGCCAGCAAAACATAAATAATAGATAAGCCTAAAGAGCCTATCAATATAAGGGGTTTCCTGCCCAAACGGTCCACCTGCCACATAGCAAGCAAAGTAAACAAGGTGTTTACAATACCTATGGCTACTGTTTCCAGCAGCTGTTTATCCAGGCTGGCTCCTACCGATTTAAATATGGTGGAGGTATAGTTGAAAACTACATTGATTCCACAAAATTGCTGAAAAACTGCAAGGGTTATCCCTACCAGAACGGCA
>JANYAB010000539.1 GCA_025355225.1 Bacteroidota bacterium | reverse complement strand
TGTCGATGAGGTTATCGCTGAGTTGCTGCCATTTTTGGATAAGGGTGATATCCTGATCGATGGCGGAAATTCTCATTTTACCGATACTAATCGCCGGGTTGATGAATTAGAGGCTCAAGGATTTCATTTCTTCGGTATGGGCATATCAGGCGGTGAAGAAGGTGCGCGCAAAGGACCCAGCATGATGCCGGGTGGCGACAAGGACGCTTATAATGTAATGAAGCCTATATTGGAATCTATCGCGGCTAAAGTTGACGGAGCTCCGTGTGTAACTTATATTGGCCCCGGTGCTGCTGGTCATTTTGTTAAGATGGTTCACAATGGTATCGAATATGGTTTAATGCAATTAATTGCCGAAACCTACGAGATACTTAAAAATGGTCTTAAATTGGATAACGAAGCCATCCGCAAAGTGTTTACCCAATGGAATGAAGGTCGCCTGCAATCGTTTTTGATGGATATCACTAAAGATATCTTCGCCTTCAAAGCGCCGGGAACTGATCACTTGCTGATTGATGACATTAAGGACGAGGCCAAAGCCAAAGGTACCGGTAAATGGACATCGCAGGTAGCAATGGATCTCCAGGCACCTATCCCAACTATTGATACAGCAGTTTCAATGCGTGATCTTTCTAAATACAAACAACTAAGAGAGCAGGCATCCGCTTTATATAGCAACGAAGACGCGCAATTGAATGTAAATGCGGATGAGTTTATTGTTGCGTTGGAACAGGCGTTTTATTTCAGTATGATCATTACTTATGCCCAGGGTATGCAATTGCTTTCGCGGGCATCTGAAGAATATAATTATGACCTGAAGTTGGGGGAGATCGCCAAAATATGGAGGGGCGGATGTATCATTCGGTCGGTGTTCTTAAATGACATCTTTAATGCCTACCAAAAGGATGCAAAATTGGCGCATTTGTTATTGGATGACGGGGTGCATAATTTAATCGGAGACGCTGTAAAAGGTGCCAGGACTGTATTATCAGCTACTATCTCAGCTGGTATCGCTGCGCCGGCTTTTGCTGCTTCGTTGAGTTATTTTGATAACTTCCGCAATAAAAGAATGCCCTCAAACCTTACCCAGGCGCAACGGGATTATTTTGGTGCGCACACCTATGAACTCATTGGTAAGGAAGGGGTCTTCCATACGCAATGGGTCGCTAAAAACAATGATTAATCAAAAAGCAATCATTCGGTAGCGACGAAATATTTAGAGATATTGTGTAAGTTTGATTAAAGGAAAAACGCGATTTTAGAAATCATAAGAAGAAAAATGTCTAAATAATTAGTGTTATGGAAGATACGATGTTGATACAATTGATCAACAAAAAGGCCATAAAGCTTCTGTACGATATGGAAGAGTTGCACTTGATCAAGGTGCTAAAGGGAAATATCGCCACAACTTCAACTAAGTTATCCGATAAATACAAAGGAGTATTTTCAAAAGAAGACGCTATGAATTTTAATGAACATTCGCAACAAATCCGTAAAGAATGGGACAATATTTAATTGACAAGGCTATAATAGCTGCTACCGCCATTGTTCACAATTTTACGCTTATTACAAGTGACAACGACTTTAATAATGTTCAGGGATTACGAGTACTTGACCCCAATAGTTTGTAAACTAACACCTAATCATAAAGGCAATCTTGTTAGCGAATGAATATAATAATTATTACCTTTTAGAAACACATCATGAGCTCAAATACAAAATCTGATCCCACCATATTCGTTATTTTCGGTGGTACCGGCGATTTAACCTCGAGGAAAATAGCCCCGGCCCTTTATAATTTATTTTTGGATGGATGGATGCCATCTAAATTTTCAATTATTGGTACAGGGCGTACACAATATTCCGACGAACAGTTCAGAACAAATTTGCTAAACGATATTAACCAGTTTTCTCGTGGCGGAAAGGCGGTAAAAGAGAAATGGGATGAATTTGCTAAAAATATTTACTACCAGGTTTCGGACGTAAAGGATGCCGAAACTTTTAAAGAATTTGGCAAGCGTATTGACAAGCATAATACGGAATGGAAAACAAAATCAAACGTGATCTATTACCTGGCTGTATCACCAAACTTGTTCCCGATCATCGCATCAAACATCGCGAAAGCTAAGCTTGCCGAAGACAAGAAAAAGACAAGGATAGTAATAGAGAAACCTTTCGGGCATGACCTGGAAACAGCATTAGAACTGAATAAACTTCTATCAGACATTTTTGATGAGTGCCAGATCTATCGGATAGACCATTATCTGGGTAAAGAAACCGTTCAAAACATAATGGCTTTTCGCTTTGCCAATTCGATAATGGAGCCGCTTTGGAACCGTAATTTTATCGAGCATGTGCAGATATCTGTGACAGAGCAGTTAGGTGTTGAAGAACGCGGTGACTACTATGATAGTTCCGGCGCACTTAGGGATATGATACAAAATCACCTGCTGCAATTGCTTTGCCACGTAGCGATGGAGCCCCCGGTGAGCTTTAATGCCGATGAGGTGCGTAACCGTAAGGTTGATGTTTTAAGAGCGATGCGCCGATTTGGGCCCGAAGAGGTGCGCCTCTCGACGGTTAGGAGGCAGTATGGGAGCGGATGGATGAAAGGAAAAGAAGTTCCGGCATATCGCGACGAACCAAAAGTCGACCCGCAATCAAATACTGAAACCTTTGCGGCCATCAAATTTTTTGTTGACAACTGGCGCTGGCAGGGTGTACCTTTCTATTTGCGTACGGGGAAACGGCTGCATCAATCATCCTCGGTGATCACCATACAATTTAAGGATGTTCCACACCTGATATTTCCTACCGAAGCAGCCGAAAGCTGGCAGCAAAACCGCCTGCGCCAACTCCTGCGCACGCTGCCGCGGGTGCAACTGGGCGTTTACGAACCCGAGCAATCGTTGCGCGGCATGCTTGACGGCATCGTCATCCGAGGTGGCGACAATTTTGTTCAATTGCGCTTCAGCCTGGGCGAGCAGCGCATGGTCATTTTTCTCGTCCGGCAGAGTCGCTTTTCT
>JANYAB010000493.1 GCA_025355225.1 Bacteroidota bacterium | reverse complement strand
AAGAAATGCATTTATATCCCATCAAGTCCCTTTCAGGATCTCTGCATATTCGATAGCCTTTCCGGTTATCACCTAATTTAACAATGAAATCATAGGCATCATCAGAAAACTTTTCGGCTGTAGCCAATAGCCCTTCGGATTCCAGGTACCAGGATATTCCGGCAATGCTCTCGGCTACCGATTGCCTGATGATTACTTTTCGGAGGCCCATTCCCTGATTAGCTTTTTGCTGTAGGCACGGGCTTCGTCAACAGAAAACGTTTTTTCAGGCTTCCATTTTAATGCGGCTTTTCGTTGTAATTCCTGATAGTTTTCTTCAGGTATAAGCACATATTTTTTATTATCAATTGTCAAATGTGTCATTATTGCTTATTTTACTTACATACAAAAATAATAAAAAAATAGGTTAGTTAACCATGATCTTCCTGTCAGTTCCCTCATTTTTTTGTGCTTTTTTTCAGCGCCGATACTTTAGTGCCGGACATCAAAAATTTAGAAATATTACTGTTTAAAAACACGCTGTCAGCCGGGTTACTTGCTGCTCCGGCCGTATGCCCCCATAATGAAGGGATGGGTCTTAGCAGAACACCAGGTATAAATGCCGATTCATATTGTGCATCGCCTACCGGGAAATACAGGTCGGTTTGAGAGGGCATATATAAAAAAGGCACTTTTATAGATTGTAGCGCCTTCGCCGTATTCCCGTTAAATCCCGGAGTGAACCCTACATCATGGTGTTCCCAGGAGCGCATCTGTAAAATCAGGTCGTTAGCATCGGCTCCCGGGATAAAGTTGGTTCTGTATTCATTCAGTACTTGTTCAAAAGTAGTTCCGGGGGGTGACGAAGCGCGCCACAATTCGCGGCGCCACCATTCCTGCGAATAAAGCCAGCCTGTCCATACCACAGAAAATGCCTCAATACCTTTTTTAGGTTCTGTTTTATAATCACCGTTTTGGAAAGCATCGTCGGCAGTAAGCGCAGCAATTTGCCCCTCCAGCCTTACCACGCCGTGCGGGTAGGTTTTTGCGGTGCCACAGGTTGCCACAATACGATCGGCAAATGTGGGGTAACTTACCGCCCATTGAAAGGCTTGCTGCGCGCCCATTGAAAAGCCGATGATCGCTTTCACATGTTTGATCTTTAATTCCTGCGTTAACAGCTGATGCACCGCTTCAACATTATCACGAATGGTCATTTCCGGAAATCGCGGGCCATGGAACGGCTCCGGTGTATTGCTTGGCGAGGATGAGCGTCCGTTGCCGAATAATTCGGTTGCTACCAAAAAGAGTTTGGTCGTATCCAGTGCTTTGCCCGGCCCTATTAACCATTCATAACCGTGATAATCGGCCATGTAATGTGAGGGGAGCAGTATTGCATTATCATGTGCAGCATTCAAATGCCCATAGGTGCCGTATATGATATGACCTTTCGGTAATACTTTACTGCTTTCTGTTTTAAAATCAATTAGTACAAATTCATGCCTCACTGCACCACTTTTATCTTTGGGTGTTTGTGCAAAAAGGCTTACCGGGAAAAGTAAAAATAATAAAAGTAGCTTATTCAGCATTATGCTTTGTTTCATTGAAAACTAAGTTATCATTTTTCAACGCAATTGTTTTCATCACTTAGATTTTTCTATCCATATTTGAAAATGAATATTGGAATTTTCACCTATGGTACCAGGGGCGATGTCCAGCCATATATCGCGCTGGCTTTAGGGTTGATAGACAAAGGGCACAAAGTAACTTTAGCCGCCCCCGAAAACTTTAAGGAGCTGGTTGAAGACTTTGGATTGACGTTCCACCCGCTTTATGGCAACGCCGAAGAAGGGATGAACTCACCCAAAGGGCAAAGCGTACTTAAAACAGAGAATACCATTAAATTGATGAAGTATTTTTTTAAAATGCTGAATGAGATGAAAGTGCCGTTGCGCAAAAGTTACCTTGATGCTGTTAGTAAGGTAGATGTAATTATCGCCAATTTGGCTACGCTGCCCATAGTAGGTGCTATAGCCGAAAAACAAAATAAAAAGATCGCGTTGACCTATTTTATGCCCCCAGTGGTTGCTACTTCCGAGTTCCCTTTGGCCGATT
>JANYAB010000487.1 GCA_025355225.1 Bacteroidota bacterium | reverse complement strand
GAAAAATCGCATAAAAAGTTTGAAACCAAATTCAACCTGCCTTTCCCGCTGATTGCCGATACCGATAAAAGCATTGTTGAAGCCTACGGCGTTTGGGGCGAAAAAAATATGTACGGCAAAAAATATATGGGTACAATACGCACCACTTTTTTAATTAATAAAGAAGGGGTGATCACCAGCGTGATCAGCAAGGTTGACACTCAGAATTCGTCGCAGCAAGTGCTCGATCTGTTAAAATAAGAACAAAATTATATCTATTTTCGTTGAAATATAGATAAACTATAAATAGATTACATTTTGGTAGAGGTTGAGGACGCAGAAATTTTAAGCAAATTCCAGGACGAAAAAACCCGGAACGAAGCGTTTAATTTGTTATTGAAGAAATACCAGCAAAAACTTTACTGGCACATACGGCGCATGGTTATTGATCACGATGATGCTGATGACCTGATACAGGATACTTTTATAAAGGTCTGGAAAAATCTTCCCGGTTTTCGCAGCGATGCACAGTTATACACCTGGATGTACCGGATAGCAACAAACGAATGCATTACTTTTCTGAATAAGAAAAAACAAAAAAATAATGTTCCGCTGGATGATGTATCCTATGAACTGGCTTCTTTAGCCGACTCAAGCTATTTCAACGGTGACCAGGCACAACTGAAACTTCAGCAAGCTATTTTAACACTACCCGAGAAACAGCGTTTAGTGTTCAATATGAAATACTATGATGATATGAAGTACGAAGAAATGTCTAACGTACTTGGAACAAGTGTGGGGGCGTTAAAAGCATCCTTCCACCTGGCAGTAAAAAAAATTGAAGCGTTTTTATTATCAAAAGATTAAATTTAAATTTATTTTAAACCTTTGGACAAGACTTTCATCTATATAAGGATATGAACAGCGAGAGAGGAAATAGAGAATGGCTGAATGATTATATGTCACTTAAACAGGTTAACCCAGATAGCCCGTTTGCAGTGCCTGTTGGCTATTTTGATGAGCTGGAGCAGCATATCTTGACCCGCATTAAATTAGATGAATTAACGAACAGCGCTCCTGTGCAGGGATTTACCGTACCCGAAAATTATTTTGAGGAACTGGGGAATACGATACAAGCCAGGATAGCTATTGAAGAAGCTTTAAATAAAGAAGCTGCAGGTTTTACCGTGCCCGAAAATTATTTTGATAACCTTCAGCAACAGATACAAAGCAGGATAGCGGTAGAGGAGACATTAAGCAGGTCGGATGAAGGGTTTACGGTTCCGCAGGATTATTTTAAACAGCTTACAGAAAATATTCTAAATAAAACGGCTAAGCAGGAAACAGCAAAGCGCAGGGGTGTTGTAAGACAGTTATTCTCGTCGGTAGCATTCAAATACGCTACAGCGGCATGCTTTACATTGGTAGTGGGTGGCGCTATATTTTTAACACAGAATGGCAAAACACCTGCTGAAGATCACAATAACTCGTTTTTACATAAGTCGTTGTCAGCCATACCTATTGACGAAATTCAGAGTTACCTTAAATTGAATGTTGATGCCACTGATACCCGTTCATTAATTGACGAAAGTAAACAAGTTAATACAGACAATTTAAGTAATGATCTGCAAGATGAATTAGATACCACCAGTCAATAATATGTACAAATTGGCCAAATATATTTTTGCGTTATTATTCTTGTTGGTCATCGGCTGCAAAACTTTCGGGCAGGGTCGTCCGAGAGTGATATTTCGTCGCCCTCCTAATTTCCAGCAAAGGGTGATCAGGCAACAAACTGGTGTAAGCAAGGTTGAGGCGGTAAGAGAAAACTATATCGGCCAAAGGCTTAATCTAACATCAGACGAATCTCAAAAATTTTGGCCGACCTATCGCCGTTACCAGGACGCACTTAAGGAAGTGAGAAGAAAAAAACGGATAAATAATTCCAGTGCCCAGGCCAACGGAACCGATCAGATCCAAAAGGAATTGTTTTATGAAAGCGAATTGGTAAACATCCGTAAATTTTATACCGATGAATTTCTAAAGATATTACCACCAGATAAGGTCAGCGAAATATTCAAAAGCGAACGGGAATTTACAGACGAATTGATCAAACAACTTACCGAGCGGAGCGTACCCGTGAAAAACTGATTTTTAATTTCGGATTTCGGATGTTCGATTTCGGATTTTTTTAATTTTGATTTATGATTAGATGTCAAGGTTGATCTCACTCACCATCTTACAAAATCAAAATTTGACGTCTAATTCTCATAGGAAATTTATAAATCCGAAATCGAACATCCGCAATCCGAAATAATGGTCACTCTTCGTCAGCTTTTTTTAGCCAATAATGCACAAACTACTGATTTCCCTCTTTTGCTCGAAATTGAGCGGGCAGTGGGTGTTTATATGTACGATGTGCAGGGTAAACCATACATCGACCTGATATCAGGTATAGGTGTAAGTAATCTTGGTCACGGCAATCCTTATGTGATAAAAGCCATAAAGGAGCAAGTAGACAAATACATGCACCTGATGGTGTATGGCGAATATGTGCAAACACCCCAGGTGCGTTTTGCGGAAAAGCTTGTCTCACTATTGCCTGAGCATTTGGATTCGGTCTATTTCGTAAACTCAGGCGCCGAAGCTGTAGAGGGAGCGTTGAAACTCGCTAAGCGGTTTACCGGCAGAAGCCAGATCATTGCTTGTCATAATTCATATCATGGCAGCACACAGGGCGCGTTAAGCGTTATGGGTAATGAGGATTATAAACAGGCTTACCGGCCTTTGCTGCCGGGCATCAATTTTATCCGTTTCAACAATGTAGATGATCTCCATTTGATAACTAAACAAACAGCTTGTGTGATAATTGAAACCGTTCAGGGCGAGGCTGGCATCCGTGTACCGGATAAAACCTATATGCAGGCTTTACGAAAACGCTGTATGGAAACGGGTACGCTTTTAATACTGGACGAGATACAGGCTGCATTTGGGCGTACCGGAAAGCTCTTTGCGTTTGAACATTTTGATATTGTGCCTGATATATTGGTTTTAGCAAAGGCACTGGGTGGTGGTATGCCGATTGGTGCCTTTATTGCGCCAAAGGAACTAATGTCATCCCTTAAGGAGAATCCAATATTGGGCCATATCACTACTTTTGGCGGGCACCCTGTTTGCTGTGCAGCCGGGCTGGCAGCCATTGAGGTATTGCTTAGTGATAATTTGATTGAACAGGTGGATGTTAAGGCCGCTCTGTTTCGCCAATTATTGGTTCACCCTGCAATTAAAGAGGTTCGCGGTAAGGGTTTGATGCTGGCTGTTGAACTGGAAAATTTTGAACTGAACAAAAAAATAATCGACCGGTGTATAGAGAATGGCGTTATAGTCGATTGGTTCCTTCATTGCACTAACTCTATGCGGATAGCACCGCCGTTAATTATCGCACCCGACGAAATAAGGAAAGCCTGTGAGGTGATTATAGAGGCTATCAACTATTATCAATAATATTAAATACTTGTTTTTTTGCCCGAACACCTAACTTAGGGCAATGATTTTTGATTTTAGATTAAAGGTATTTTATACGGTGGCTCAAAGACTAAGCTTTACCAAAGCTGCCGGCGAATTATTTATTACCCAGCCAGCCGTAACCAAGCACATTAAGGAATTGGAACAGCAGCTTAACGTGCAATTGTTTAAACGCAATGGCAACAATATCAACTTAACTACCGCCGGAAAAATACTGTTGGGCTATACCGAAAAGATATTCCAAACCTATACCGAATTAGAAACTGAATTGGCCCAGCTCAGTAATATCGAAGCCGGGACCTTACATATTGGTGCAAGTACAACGGTTGCACAAACCATTCTGCCCAAACTGCTGGCTCTATTTAAGAAAACTTATCCTGCCATTACATTTACGTTTACCCAGGGCAATACCGATAATATAACCCAACAGGTGCTGGCCGAAAAAATTGATATTGCTATAGTAGAGGGTGCGGCACACTATCCGCAAATTGCTTACGCGCCATTTGCAAAAGACGAGATCGTGTTGGTGACCCGGGCCAACAATCAACTATCAAAAAAAACCGAAATAAGTCCCAAAGCTTTATTGAATATTCCCTTGGTCTTGCGCGAGGCAGGCTCAGGAACTTTGGATGTTATTTTTAATGCATTAGCCAACGTGCAGATAAACCCAAAGGACTTGCAGGTCGAAATTCAGTTAGAAAGCAGTATTGCCATAAAACAATACTTGTTATATTCAGAAACAGCTACATTTCTATCGATCCAGTCCGTAGTCAGCGAATTAAAATATAACGAATTGACTATTATCGATATTAAGGGGCTCCAAATATTCCGCACTTTCGAATTCATCCAGCTTCAGGGCAAATACACAAAGCTAACCGAGCTCTTTAAACGTTTTTGCCTATCTAATTATAACTTAAAGTAATCCGATATTACTATTTATCATTTGATAAAAGTTATAACTATCATCACTTTTGTGCCTTAATCATAACATAAATATGGCACTCATTAGTACTGATATTTGCATTATAGGAGCCGGTCCCGTAGGGTTATTTGCAGTTTTCGAAGCTGGTTTGCTAAAAATGCGTTGCCATTTGATCGATGTATTGCCACAAGTTGGCGGTCAGCTTTCAGAGATCTACCCGCAAAAACCGATATATGATATTCCTGGCTTTCCGGCAATCAATGCACAACAATTGGTTGATGGCTTGATGGAACAGATCGCCCCCTTTAAACCCACATTTTCATTAGGCGAAAGGGTTGAGCAGTTGCAACAATTGGACGACGATTCTTTTATCATACAAACCAACGATGGCACCGAAGTACATAGCAGGGTTGTAGTAATAGCCGGTGGGCTGGGCTGCTTTGAACCGCGTAAACCCGCCATTGACAGGTTGGAGGATTTTGAAGGGAAGGGTGTTGCTTACATGATCAAAAATCCAGAAGCTTATCGCGGCAAAAAGGTAGTATTATCAGGAGGAGGGGATTCTGCTCTCGACTGGACTATTTTCCTGGCTGACATCGCATCTGAGACTACCTTAATACATCGTGGTGATACTTTCCGTGGTGCACCTGATTCTGCCGAAAAAGTATTTGATCTGGCCAGCCAGGGGCGCATCAATCTTATTCTGCAATCACATATTACAGCGATAAGGGGCAATGGGCACCTTCAGGAAGTGGTGACGATTGATAGGAATAATGAAGAATCCATAATTATAGCGGATCATTTGATTCCGCTTTACGGACTTACTCCAAAACTTGGCCCTATTGCCGACTGGGGTTTGAATATCGATAGATCGGCTATTGAAGTAAATACGGTTGATTATTCGACCAACGTGCCGGGTATTTATGCAATAGGCGATATCAATACCTACCCGGGAAAGCTAAAACTGATCCTTTGCGGCTTCCATGAAGCAGCGTTAATGGCGCAAAGTGCTTTTAAACATGTTTACCCTCAACAAAAATTAAGTTTCAAATACACCACCGTTTACGGTGTAAGCGCCTTCTGATTATGATAACGTTAACTATAGAAGACAGAAACGGTCATCGCGAACCAGTGGAGATCCCTGAAGGTATCAATCTGAGCCTGATGGAAGTCTTAAAAGCTGCTGAACATAATATCCTGGCCACTTGCGGTGGTATGGCGCTTTGTGCTACCTGCCATGTACAGGTTTTAGAAGGGCCGGAGCATTATTTTCATCCGAATGATACTGAACTTGATCTGCTGGATACCCTGCCTGATGCGGGGCATGATAGTCGGCTGGCTTGTCAGCTAAGGATCAGTGAGGATATGGATGGGATGGTATTCCGGATAAGGGGAGAGGAATAATCGGAGAGAAAATAAAAAAAGGGTATAAACAAGTACCTGTTACAATACTTTTATACCCTTCCTGATATTATTTATCGTTGGAATAAATATTTGTTGGTTTTTCTATGATTAAAGCAAATATAGGTGATTTTTAT
>JANYAB010000472.1 GCA_025355225.1 Bacteroidota bacterium | reverse complement strand
CAAGGCTTTTAATGCAGGGGCCTCGTTTAGAAGACAAGATGTCGATCTTATCTTTTTATATGTAACGACGTATGCTTTGTCGTCAACGGTATTGCCTGTGGTACAAAGGGCAAAAGTTCCGGTAATTATTCTTAACCTGGCCCCGGAAGCGGCAATCGATTATACTGCCTTTAACCAAATGACCGATCGTTCTAAAATGACGGGGGAATGGCTGGCCCACTGTTCGGCCTGTGCGACCCCTGAGATTGCGAATGTGTTTAACCGGACGGGTATCAAATTTCACCAGGTTACAGGTATGCTTAACGACGATCCGCGATGCTGGGACGAGATGAAGGAATGGGTTGACGCTGCTAAAGTGGCTCATATTATGGCTTATAACCGGATGGGCTGCATGGGGCATTACTACAGCGGTATGGTGGATATTTATTCGGATCTGACTCAGCATTACGCGCAGTTCGGTGGTCATATCGAACTGCTGGAGGTAGAAGAACTGGCCAATTTGCGAAAGACAATAACTGAGGAACAAATAAAGAACAGGGTAAAATTATTTCACGAGCAATTTGATGTACAAAGTGATTGCGCGGAAGGCGAACTCGAAAAGGCGGCCCGGACTTCAGTTGCTCTTGATAAGCTGGTGGAAACCTATAAACTGGGGTCGATGGCTTATTACTATAAGGGAACAGGTAATATTGATAATGAGGATACGATCAATTCTATCATTCTGGGTAATTCGCTGCTGACAGCGAGAGGGATACCAGTTGCTGGTGAATACGAGATCAAGAATGCACAGGCAATGAAGATCTTGGATAGTTTTGGTGCAGGAGGATCTTTTACTGAGTATTATGCGGTTGATTACAATAAAGATGTCATATTAATGGGGCACGACGGTCCGGGGCATATAGCAATTGCAGAATGTAAATGCAAGGTAAAGCCGCTAAGCGTTTATCACGGCAAATCAGGAAACGGGTTATCTGTGGAGATGTCTGTAAAGAATGGGCCGGTAACGCTGTTATCTGTAGTAGACCAGGCAGGAGGCAAATTGATGTTACTTGTTGCTGAAGGCGAATCGGTACCGGGTCCAATCCTTGAGATCGGCAATACCAACAGCCGATACAAATTTTCAATCGGGGCACGGAAATTTATGAACAACTGGAACAGTTATGGACCCGCGCACCATTGTGCGGTAGGAGTAGGGCATATCAGCTCAAAAATAAAAAAGCTTGGTCAACTGCTGAATATGGAGGTTGCCCAGGTATGTTAAATATAACTATGAAAAAATTTCTAATCTATCTGCTGACAAGCATGTTATTAATCAACCAGGTAAATGCCCAAACTAAAACAAATGGCACAGTTAACTTTGACGACGGCTGGCGGTTCCACCTGGGTGCAATGCTGGGCGCGCAAGAACCCGGATTAAATGATTCAAAATGGCGGCAGGTGGATTTACCGCACGACTGGAGTATTGAGGATCTCGCGGGAACACAATCACCCTTTAACCCAGATGCTATCAGTCAGGTGGGCGGGGGGTTTACTTCGCAAGGTACAGCATGGTACCGTAAAACATTTACTGTTCCATTAACCGATAAAGGCAAACAAATCATTATACAATTCGACGGCGTTTATATGAATGCGGATGTGTATGTGAACGGCCAGCACCTCGGCAATCATCCTTATGGCTATACCAGCTTTTATCACAATATTACCAGCCAGCTTAAATTTGGTAAAAAAAATACCATTGCGGTCGAGGTGAAAAATGAAGGCCAAAACAGCCGCTGGTATTCCGGTTCGGGTATTTACCGGCATGTATGGCTTAAAATAGTGAGCCCTGTGCATCTAACACAATGGGGCACTTATATTACCACACCTGAAGTGAGTGAAAAATATGCGCGGGTAAATATCAAATCACAATTGGTAAATGACGGAGCAGATAATGCCGCTGTAGACGTGGTAACTAAATTTCTGGCGCCAAACGGAATGGAATCAGGCAATACCAAAACCAGGATAAACCTTGCTGCAGGCGAAACAAAGGAACTTAGTGACCATGTTGATATTAAAGATCCGCAATTATGGTCTTGCGAATCACCCTTGCTTTACCGGGCGGTAACGGAGATATATCAAAATGGGCAGTCGATAAATTCAGAAACAACAACTTTTGGCATTCGTAAAATTGCATTTGATGTAAAAAACGGATTTCAGCTAAATGGTAAAACAGTAAAACTAAAAGGAGGATGTTTTCATAACGACAATGGCCCTTTGGGATCCAAAGCTTACGACCGTGCCGAAGAAAGGAAAGTTGAACTGCTTAAAGCAAGCGGATTTAATGCCATCCGCTGTTCGCATAACCCGCCGAGTCCCGCCTTTTTAGATGCCTGCGACCGTTTGGGTATGCTGGTGATCGATGAAGCGTTCGATACCTGGAACATCGGGAAAAATGCTTACGACTACCACCTGTACTTTAAAGACTGGTGGCAACGGGATATCAAAAGCATGATCAACCGTGATGGTAATCATCCCGGCATTATCATGTGGAGTATAGGGAACGAGATACCAGGAGCAGGAACCCCGGAAGAGGCACAGAATGCTAAAATGATCGCACAATATGTTAAAGAACTCGACCCAACCAGGCCAATTACTTCGGCTGTGGTTGGCCTTGATACAGATAAGGATTCATTTTTTGCAACACTGGATGTTGCGGGATATAATTACGCGGTAGACCAGGACCATCCTCAAAAAGACCAATATGAACTAAGTCATCGACGCCTGCCCGAGCGTATTATGTTTGGCACAGAGTCGTACCCGCTGATCGCATTCGGTAACTGGATGGCTGTTGAAGATCATCCCTATGTCTTAGGGGATTTTGTTTGGACGGCATGGGATTATATTGGCGAGGCGAGTATAGGGTGGAGGGGTTATCCGCAAAACGGGGATTTCTATCCATGGAACCTGGCTTTTTGTGGTGATATTGATATTTGCGGCTGGAAAAGGCCGCAATCGTATTACCGGGACGCACTTTGGAAAAAGGATCAATTGTCGATTTTTGTAGTGCCGCCAACCCCTTCTTTCCCCAAAAACCCAAAAATCGAAACATGGTCTAAGTGGAATTGGGCCGATGTAGTGCCTGAGTGGAATTGGGAAGGACACGAAAATAAGCCAATTGAAGTAAACGTGTATTCGTCCTGCGATAAAGTAGAATTATTCCTGAACAACAGGTCGTTGGGAGCGAAATCAATAAACAGATCAACCCAATTTATTGCATCATGGACGGTTCCCTATCAGGCTGGCGAACTGAAAGCAATTGGCTATAGTAGTGATAAAATGGTCAACAAGGCAATACTTACTACTGCGGGAAAACCTATTGGTATTCAATTATCTGCAGATAGAAAGGTCTTACAGGCTAACAATGAAGATTTAAGTTATGTAACGGTTGAACTTGTTGACAGCAAAGGACATATTGATCCCAAAGCGGAAAATTTAGTCAGCTTTTCTCTAATCGGTGATGGTAAAATTGTCGGTGTTGGTAATGCTAATCCCGTCAGCCTGGAAAGCTGCCAGTTACCCCGGCGCAAAGCGTGGAAAGGGCGGTGCCTGGTAATTATTAAAGCAGGTAAAACTGCCGGGAAAATTGTGCTGCAAGCGAAAAGTGCGGGGCTTAAAGTCGGGCAAATAACTATATCAGCAAAAAAGTAAAATTATATTTTATTGTTAACCATCTATTCAATTTAATAATCCCAAATCCCATAATATATTGAAATTATAAATCACTGGGGAAAAGCAAAACCTGTTAAATGTCCGCCCAATCTTACTATGTTTTTGTCGCATCACCAGTATTGTTTTCAGTTGGTGTTGCAGCACCAGCATCGCCGGCAGTATTTGCAGCAGCCGTTTGCCCTGTCGGTACTTCATCCGAATTTACCTGGGGGGCTGGTTTATTTTGCTCCTTAGTAGCTTCCGTAATCTTTAAAGTTGCATAAGTGCCAGAACTAATGCCTAACAGAAGAAGAACATTATTATCAAAATCGGGCATTAGATTGGTTGATAACGCTTTCTGAACAAATATAACCCCGAATAAAAAGTTGAACGCAACGTTTTGGAAGCGCTGTATGTTAATGCTGCTGCCATCAGAAAGTATATCCATGAAAAAGCCCTCACTTTTGGCGGTAGGATCTATCGGCGTTACGTCTTTGTGCTTATTCTCTATTACTTTGGATGCTGCAGTAGTGGCGGCACTAATTCCCATTATCGCCAATATAGAACCGGGAATATCGGGCAATGTACCCGTTTGTTTGCAAATATACAGGTAAGCTATACCGAAAAGAATGGTCCAGTAAAGCATTTGAGTGCGACCTAAACTGTAATACAGATTGTTGTCGTCCTTCAGAATATTGTGCTTCAAGGCAACAGCCAAAATAATTACCAATATGATGGTCATTACCCATACCCACGTTACATTTATTCTTTGTTTAACTTCAAGCGGCATAGACCTGATCCCGTTAATTATGCTTTTCGAAGAATCACCTACAGATAAATAAACTGGTATATCAGCTTTATCAATTGCCTTGCTTTCAAGAAACTGTTCCACCAGGTTCTGAACTTTATGATCAAGCTTAAAAAAAACTATTTTATCATCATTGTTAATTCCCCATGGCTTTAATCCCTTTACTTTTATGCCATCAACATATAAGTTACTGAAGTAACTCATAGGCTTTACAGTTTTAATTTTAAACGCAAGTATCTCATTTATTTTGGCTGAGTCTTTTTGAGTACTGAGGTCCGTTATACTGATTATAGAATCTGGCAACGCTAACTTTGCTAACTTTTTTGATGTGTCAGCTATTGCTGCTTTATTATTGGACGGCTGGGTTGCACCCTGGGACGGCTGGGTCACTCCCTGACCAAAAGTCAAAGAGGATTCCAATAAAATAAAACCAATTAACAAGAACTTTGGAAGCGGTCTTTTAGCAATAAAGCTAATCAACAACAGAATGGCTGTTAAAACACAGATTAAGGTCATGGTTAATAAATTTAAGGTCAGGAATTAAATACCGTTTAGGGATCGATATTATTTAAATATATTAATATTTCTTGGTTGAAGGTAAAGAAATTTATTTGACTTTATAATATTTATTAACAGCGATTTTTTTTTATGTTAATACCCTGTAGATTTGAGAATGCAAAACTTAAAAAAATGATAAAGTTGAATTAAATATATAATAAGCCTAATTTCACTAAATGAAATATTTTTTTCCTTTTATAATGGGTTTGCTGTTGATCAGCGGAAACTGCCTGGCTCAGAATAATAAAGCAATCTACGCTTCAGAAGCTTATACTGTTTACCCTGACCGGGTAGTACAAGGGAAATATACTGCCAGGGCGATTTCTGAAACCGAATTGGTATCAGATTACCAAAGCCCATCATCGCCTTCAAATAAGTCCCATGACAACAATAAAATAGCATCTTCATGGAAATTAAAGCGCGATATCAGCGCCTTTCCGCAATATCATTCAGAATTTAAATTAACTGATGCGTTGTACAATCTGGCGTTGGAAGAAATGCAGAATGCTGTAGAGCCAGACAGCACTTTTAGAACAGGCAAAGAATGGGGCGGCGTTTGGACACGAGATATTAGCTACAGTATTATTTTATCCATGGCGGTATTACAGCCAAAGGTCGCCGTATATAGCCTAATGCGAAAAGTTAAGGACGGGCGCATTATCCAGGATACAGGCACAGGAGGAGCCTACCCTGTATCATCCGATAGAATGATATGGGCGGTTGCCGCATGGGAAGTATACAAAGTAACAGGTGATAAGGTCTGGCTGGAGAAAGCCTATCGGATCATCAGAAAATCGGCGGATGAGGATGCTTTGAATGTTTATGATAAGCAAACCGGCCTGGTAAGAGGTGAATCATCATTTTTAGACTGGCGCGAGGAAACTTATCCTAAATGGATGCAGCCCGCAGATATTTATGGATCGGAATGCCTGGGCACAAACGTAGTGCATTACCAGGTAAATAAGGTGCTTTCAGATATGGCGGCCCGCTTAAATGATCCCGATGCCGCACTTACGTATAAAAAAAGGGCATCAGTTATAAGGGCGGGTATTGAAAATTATTTGTGGCAACCACAAAAAGGTTATTATGGACAATACTTATACGGCCGGAATTATAAGATACTTTCACCACGTTCTGAAGCTTTAGGCGAGGCGCTTGCCGTACTTTTTAACGCAGCGGACGCGACAAAACAGCAAAGTATTATTAGTAATACACCAGTAAACGAGTTTGGCATACCCTGTATTTATCCACAAATACCCGGCATACCACCTTATCATAATAAAGCGGTTTGGCCATTTGTAGAAACCTACTGGGCAATGGCATCGGCCAAAGCAGGTAATGAGGCTTCGCTGGTCCGTGCTATGAGTGCTGTTTACCGTCCGGCAGCTATGTTCTTAACCAACAAGGAAAACTTTGTTGTAACCGATGGTGATTATGCCGGTACACAGATCAATTCCAGTAATATGTTGTGGAGCCTTTCGGGTAATATTGCACTGGTTTATAAAGTGATTTTTGGTATGCATTATAACGAGAATAACCTTGAATTTAAGCCTTTTGTACCACGATCATTGGCTGGCGAGCGGTCATTGAAGCACTTTAAATACCGTGGTGCGTTTTTAAATATAGTTATGAAAGGTTATGGCAACCAGGTAAAAAGTATGACGCTTGATGGTAAGCGCGTAAGCACTGGAACCATCCCTGTTAATTTGAAAGGCGAGCATGCCATAAATATTGTATTGGCGAACAATATACTGGACGGCAAAAGCGACTTGAAACCCGATTACACTTCACCGGAAACTCCGGTGGTTACTTATGCAAATGGGAAACTCTCGTGGCTGAGAATACCCGGAGCAGTTAGTTATCAATTAATTAAGGATGGAAAATATATATCATCAATTAAAGGAACATCTTATCAGGCCCCGGTAAGCCAATATGCTGAATACCAGGTAGTAGCGGTGGATGAGAAAGGAATTAGTTCATTTTCCAGTGAACCTGTGCCAATAATACCGGCAAAATCGATTAAGATCATAGAAGCCGAAAGCGTTGTACCTAATGCCGAATTACCTTACCGGGGATTTTCAGGAAAAGGGTTTGTGGAGATCAGTAAGACCGTGAATACCATTTTATCTATCCCGGTTAGTATCAATGAAGACGGGATATATGCGATTGATTTTAAGTATGCCAATGGCAACGGTCCAATAAATACCGAAAATAAATGTGCCATACGCACTTTGGTTGCAGATGATATGTTTGCCGGTACGGTCGTCTTTCCGCAACGTGGTAAGGAAGAATGGTCAATCTGGGGATTCAGCAATGCAGTGAAAGTGAAACTAACAAAAGGCAATCACTTAATTGTATTGCAATTTAAAGATGCCAACGAAAATATGAATGGCGACATTAACCAGGCGATGATCGACTATATGCGCCTGATTAAATTACCCGCTTTGTAAGTTAATATTGATTTGCCTTGTATTAGTCGGGGGTGTCTAATAGCTTGTCACATAAAGCACCCTAAACTTTACCGTAGCTGTTGCGTTGTGGGGCTACGTTTATTATAAAATGTGTTATAATCCTTCAATAAACAAGTTCATGACATGAAAATTAAAATTTTGTTATCATTGGTAGTACTGGCAGCAGCGATCAGCCAGGGTTGTGTCAGCAATAAAAAATATGCTGAATTGCAAACAAATTATAACCGGTCGCTGGACACCAACCGGGATCTGAAACATAGCTGGCAGGTTACCCAGCTGGAGCTTTCCAATTCAAAGGGCCAGGTACAGAGCCTGCAAGATGAAATTGCTTTAGCAAAATCAAACGCTGCCGTTTTACAGGATGCCCTAAGCAAATGTTTGGCAGGCACGAGCCAGGGAAATGTGAATATTGCCAAATTGGCTGATCAGATATCTGCCTCAAGTAAATACATCCAGCAACTGATAGCGCTCAAAAACAAAAGCGACTCGCTCAACATGATACTAACCAACAACCTGACCCGTTCATTAACCCCGGAAGAAACGAAGGATGTTAATGTGAAGGTACTGAAAGGTGTTGTTTACATATCGCTTTCTGATAATATGCTATATAAATCGGGCAGTTACCAGATTTCTGATAAAGCAGGAGCAACTTTGAGCAAAATAGCCAAGATCATTAATGATTATTCGGACTATGATGTGCTGATTGAAGGCAACACGGATAATATACCCATATCGCAGGTAAATATTCGTAACAACTGGGATCTTAGTGCCCTAAGGGCATCATCTGTAGTGCAATCACTACAAAATACTTATAACGTTGATCCCAAGCGTTTAACAGCGGGCGGACGGGGCGAATATAACCCTATGGCCGACAATAGCTCCACTTCGGGTAAATCCCAGAACAGGCGCACTGAGATCATTATCACGCCAAGGCTGGATCAGTTTATGCCGCTTATAGGGAAAGACCAACCGGCACATTAATAAGGTTTCGGATCGGATTTTCGATCATTACAGGGGGCTCTCCCGGAGAGGCGCTCTGTTTATGAAGTATGAATAGCGCTGGCGATCTAATGTTTATTTCATCAATTTAATTAAGGATCATCACTTATATAAAAAAAACGAAATTGGTTACAATATCAAGCTCGGCATTTACTAATAATCATAATAAATATGGCAAAAGCTGTAGTGAGTTTCTCCGATCAGGAGTTAATCGAAACGCTTAAAAAAGAACATATCAGCGATATTGCTATTAAGTTTTTGTATCGTAGTTATTATCATGGATTGAGTGGTTACATAAAACAAAACCAGGGATCTGAACAGGATGCTCAAGATATTTTTCAGGAGGTTATTGTGACTTTTATAGAAATTGTAAAAAATGATAAGTTTCGGGGAGATTCAAGCATTAAAACGTTTTTATTCACTTTAAATAAATATAGCTGGCTTAATGAACTTAAAAAACGGGGACGGGTACTTCTAAGAGAAGAAAAATACGGAAATGAAAATGCCCCGGATGAAAAAGATGTAAGTCATTTGCTGATTGCGCGTGAAGCTAAAAGTTTAATTATGGGCATGATGGACAAGCTTGGGGATGTTTGCAAAAAAATATTGATAGCTTATTATTATGAAAACCTTTCGATGAAAGAAATATTACCCCTGGTTAATTATGAAAATGAACAAGTACTAAGAAACAAAAAATATAAATGTTTAAAAAGTCTTGAACAATTGCTTACAGCCGATCCGGCATTAGCCCAACGATTTAAAAGCGCATTAGTATATGAACAATAATCAACAACCCACCGAAAAAATAATACAATACCTGGATGGTGATTTAACCGGAGAGGAATTGAAAGACTTTGAAGTACTAATGGCAGAAAGTACGGAGATACAGGAGGAGTTGAAAAACCTGATGTTGGCAAAAAAAGCCGTTCAGTTCTATGGATTGAAAAGCCAGGTAGCATCTGTTCACCGTGATATGATGGACGAGTTAATAATGGATAATCAAAAGTCTTCAGAAAGGAAGATATACCCATTCATCCGTAATACCTTAAAAATTGCAGCAAGCTTATTTATAATCGCGTTTTCATTCGGTGTTTATCAATATGCTACTATTACCCCGTCAAAACTGTACCTGGAGAATTATCAGCCCTATAAGGTAAGCGTTTCGCGGGGAGAAGCTGCGACGTCAGACCTGGAAAAGACTTACTTAAATGGTGATTTCAACCATACCATATCGATTTTCGAAAAACTCGACAAACCTGGCATTAAAGATTATTTCCTCGGCGCCCAGGCTTACATGGCAACTCATCGACCTTTGAAAGCTATTGAAGGATTTAATAAAATATTGCTCAATAATTCGCCTGATAATACTTTTAAGGATGATGCAGAATATTATTTAGCTGAAAGTTATCTCGAAAACAATGAA
>JANYAB010000455.1 GCA_025355225.1 Bacteroidota bacterium | reverse complement strand
TAAAATAGATCTGATGTCGGATGTTCGATTTCGGATTTATTTTTTAGAATTTAGGATTTAGGGATTAGAATTTAGCGTTTAGAGTTTAGAATTTAGGGATTAGGATTTAAAGTTTAGAACTTAGAATTTAAATATACTACTATGAAAAAAATAGGCATTCTTTTCGGACAGGAAACCTCATTTCCACAAGCTTTTGTTGAGCGTATCAACCAAAAAGCAGAGAAAAATATCATGGCTGAATTTGTGCGCATTGATAAAGTGATGCAGGCAGAGCCACTGGATTATGCTGTAATTGTCGACCGTATTTCTCAGGATGTACCGTTTTACCGGGCGACGCTCAAAAATGCTGCTATTTGCGGTACCGCTGTAATCAACAACCCTTTCTGGTGGAGCGCTGATGAGAAGTTTTTCAACAATGCATTGGCTGTGAAAATTGGTGTTCCGGTGCCTAAAACTGTGATTCTGCCATCAAAGGACCTGCCCAACGACACCACTTCACAATCCTTCCGCAACCTTGCTTACCCGCTGGATTGGGAGGGGATATTTAAGTATGTGGGCTTTCCGGCTTATATGAAACCATTTGATGGCGGCGGCTGGAAAGAGGTTTACCGGATAGATAACCTGGATGATCTGTGGGATAAGTACAACCAAACCAAACAATATGTGATGATGCTGCAGGAGGAAATCATTTTTGATGATTACTTCCGCTGCTATTGCATTGGTGGTAAGCATGTGCGAATTATGCAATACGAGCCCCGTAACCCCCACCACTTGCGTTATGAACATGGCAAAGCCCCGGCCGAAAAGAAAATACTGGATCTGGTTAAAAACTACGTCATCAAACTGAATCAGTATTTAGGCTACGATTTTAACACGGTGGAGTTTGCCATACGCAATGGGGTTCCTTACGCCATTGATTTTTGCAACCCCGCTCCGGACGCAGAAGTAACCAGCGTGGGCCAGGAGAATTTTGATTGGGTTGTCGATGTAGCTGCCGATTATGCCATAGAACGGGCTAAGAAGCAAAAAGATGATCACGATAATTTAACCTGGGGCGAATATGTGAAAACTTCGGCCGCTAAAACACCGTTACTTGAACACGAAAAAAAGGTAGAGAAGAAAGCTGACAAAAAAGATGCGGAAACAGGAACAATTGGCTATGGAATAGCGGATGACGAAATTATAAAAAAGAAAAGAGCTGCAAGTCCCAAAAAAGCCGCTAAAAAATAAACCTTAATTAGTTATGAACGAGTTTACCTTAGGCGTTGAAGAAGAATTCATGGTGATTGACCCTGTAAGCAGGGAGTTGAAATCACATGAGCAAAAAATAGTAGAGGGCGCGCAAAAGATACACGAAGACCAGGTAAAGGCCGAAATGCACCAGGCTGTAGTGGAGGTTGGCACCCATATCTGCCGTAGTACCAGCGAGGCCCGTAGTGAAGTTTCCAAACTACGGTTAACGGTATCGCAATTAGCCGGAGAGCTGGGTCTGCGCATCGGCGCGGCCGGTACACACCCTTTTTCGCACTGGCAGCACCAGCTGATAACAGACCATCCCCGTTATTTCGAAATTGTGGATGAACTTCAGGAAGCTGCCCGTTCCAACCTTATCTTTGGTTTGCACGTGCATGTAGGTATACAATCGCGTAATATGGCTATTCATATTGCCAACCAGGCCCGTTACTTTTTGCCGCACGTATATGCTTTGTCTACCAATTCGCCTTTTTGGGAGGGCCGTAACACTGGCTATAAATCATTCCGGACTAAAGTATTTGATAAATTTCCACGTACCGGCATTCCAGATTATTTTAACAGTATCGAGGATTATGACAACTATGTAAAATTGTTGGTTAAAACCAATTGCATTGATAATGCAAAAAAAATATGGTGGGATATTCGTGTTCACCCGTTTTTTGAAACCATTGAGTTCAGGATATGCGACTGCCCCATGCTGGTTGATGAAACCATGGCCTTTACAGCCATGTTCCAGGCCATTTGTGCCAAGCTGTATAAGCTGAGGCTGCAAAACATGGAATTTATTACCTACAACCGCGCCCTGATCAACGAAAATAAATGGCGCGCAGCACGCTATGGAATTGATGGGAAAATGATAGACTTTGGTAAAGAATCCGAAGTGAATACACGGGCGCTGATTTTGGAATTGCTCGACTTTGTTGATGATGTAGTGGATGATCTTGGCTGCCGCGACGATCTGCAATATGTACATAAAATATTGGAACATGGCACGGGGGCCGACAGGCAGTTAGCCGTTTACAATCAAAATAGTAACTTTGCAGATGTTGTGGATTATATCACCTCACAAACTTTAAAAGGTATTCAACATTAAAATGACTTTAACAGACAAACCAGAAATAAAGGTAGCTATATTAGACCTGTACGATGGCATTGCCAACGAAGGGATGCGTGGCTTTCAGGATATATTAAATCGGTATAAAGCTAAAAATCAGTTAAATTTAAGCTTCGAAATTTTTGACGTACGCCGTAAATGCCTGGTTCCGAACACTGACGATTTTGATATCTATATATCAAGTGGTGGCCCGGGCAGCCCTTTAGATACTGAAGGCACAGAGTGGGAAAAGAAATATTTTAACCTGATCGATAAGCTGGAAGATCATAACCTGTCGAATAATTCGCAAAAAAAACATGCTTTTTTTGTTTGCCATTCCTTTCAGCTCATGTGCCGCAAATATGGACTGGGCGATATTAATACCCGACGTTCAACCTCATTCGGGGTTTTACCGGTACACCAAACAAAAGCCGGACTAATTGACCCTGTATTTGAAGGATTAGCTGATCCTTTCTACGCCGTCGATTCACGAAGCTGGCAGGTGATCAATCCAAATGAAAAAAGATTTACGGAGCTGGGCATGCAACTGCTTGCCATTGAAAAGGAACGTCCGTATGTCGATCTGCCTCGCGCAATGATGGCGGTTCGTTTTAATGAATATTTTATTTCGACTCAATTTCATCCCGAGGCTGACGCAGCAGGTATGCAATTACTTTTATCGAAAGATGAAAAAAAGAAGGAAGTGGTAAATGAACATGGCCTCGATAAATACAACGACATGCTGGAACATCTGGAAGACCCCGATAAAATAACGTATACACAAAATACCATGATCCCCAATTTTTTGGATCAGGCAGTGTTAAGTATGCAGGAGATATAAGCCCCACCCAACCCTCCCCGGAAGGGAGGGCTTTAAAAGAGTGCGAAGTTAAAGTCTCCCCTACCGGGGGAGATTTAGAGGGGGCTAATTAGTTTTTAGAATTTAGTTTTTCGAGTTTAGAATTTTCCCTAATGGATCCATCAGCCAGAAAAACCTACAACACCAATTTCACTGCTGAAAAATATCACCATTTTTTACAGTCATTGAATGATGGCTTAAAAAATCCCGTTGCCTTTCGTGTAGCGGAAACCCCTGTTTTTTTAACTGATGATTTCAGGGATAAGCTGGTCTCCGCAGGCAATGATATTATCAACGTAATATTGCAGCCAAATTTTAAGCAATTAACGGAAAGGGCGATACCCGAAAAATGGCGCGTAGCTAATGAAAATGACCATCCGCATTTTATAGCACTTGACTTTGGCGTCTGCAAAGATGAGGAGGGTAACATTGTACCCAAACTTATCGAACTGCAGGGTTTCCCTTCCTTATATGGCTTCCAGGTTCATTTGGGTGATAACTACAGGCAGAATTTCGATATATCAGAGGATTGGGCCATTTACTTTGATAAACTAGACCGGTCAGGGTATATAAATTTGCTAAAAAAAACAATTACAGGTCCTAACCAGCCTGATGAAGTGGTTTTGATGGATGTAAACGCCCGCGAACAGAAAACCGCCGTTGATTTTTATGTTACCCAAAAATACCTGGGAATACCTATAGTTTCGTTAAATGACCTTGTGGAAGCCGAGGGCAAACTTTTTTATAAAGACAATGGGGAGCTAAAGCAAATTAAACGAATATACAACCGCTTAATATTTGATGAAATAGATGGCGACCCCGGGGTTTTTAACCATGTTGTTGATATAAGGAAAGCGCTTGACGTAGAATGGATAACCCATCCCAATTGGTTTTATCGGATAAGCAAGTTCACCATGCCCTTTTTGACCGGCGATTATATTCCTAAAACCCAATTCCTCCATCAAATAGAATCTATCCCCGATGATCTTGAAAATTATGTACTTAAACCATTGTTCTCATTCGCCGGGCAAGGGGTGATCATTGATGTAACTAAAAAGGATATCGAAGAAATTAATGATCCAGAGAACTGGATCTTACAGCAAAAAGTAAATTATGAGCCGGTTTTGCAGGCCCCGGATGGCGGGGTAAAGGTTGAGATAAGATTACTTTACCTTTGGCCAGATGGCGACAGCAAACCAACCCTGGCCATTAACCTGGCACGTTTAAGTCGCGGAAAAATGATTGGCGTGCGCTATAATAAGAACTTTGACTGGGTCGGCGGCACCGTGGCCTTCATGAGAATGTAAAACCTTATACTAATACGCTTGTATATTCGTATATAGAGAGGAAATGTATTAAATTTGTGACATGAATATTCAGTTGATAGTAGTTGTATTACTTTTTGCTGCCGCAGTTTTCTACGTTGGACGTCTGGTTTACAAAAGCCTGACAGCCAAAAGTGGTTGTGGTACAAACTGTAAGTGTGGGGTAGATTTTTCGAATATTGATTCACCGAAAGCAGATAAATAGCATTTATCAAAACCTTCAAACCAATTATATTTTTTATACTTATTAGATTTTAATGCCCGATAAACAGGTTTTTCAGACTGATACACCCGGTAGGTGGACTCGTTTTAAATGGCTTAGCCGTGTTATACTCATCGTTCTGGCTGCTGCCGTTGTGGCTTCGGCCATAACTGTTACCTCCAAGCAATACCCCAGCTTACCCAATTTAAATCCAGCTCCAAAAAGACTATCAAAAGAGGAATTAGAGCAATTAAAAAGGTCGACTAAGTTTAAAGATTTTAAGATAGATACGGAAAACATAGGCGTGTTACGGCGTAAATTGCACCAGCACCAGTTAAAGCATCCCAATAATAAAGACCGTATTAATGCCGGGTTCTATCGCCCATGGGAGCCACAGGCATATACTTCTCTTATTGATTATATATCAAGGCTGGATATGGTAGTGAGCGAGGGTTTTAC
>JANYAB010000442.1 GCA_025355225.1 Bacteroidota bacterium | reverse complement strand
TAAAATCGCTTCAACCGGCGGGGTGTTGGATCTGAGTGAAAACGGGTCGGGAGTAGCGTTCACAATAGACGAGATAAAAGCTGTTGTAGAAACAGCAAAAGACTATGGTTTGAAGGTTGCCTGCCACGCACATGGGGCAGAAGGAATAAGGAGGGCGATACTTGGTGGAGTGGCTTCAATAGAGCACGGAACTTTTATGAATGATGAAGATATGGAACTGGCAAAAAAATATGGCACCTACCTGGTGCCAACTATCATAGCTGGAAAATCAGTGTCCGATTCGGCGAGAATGCCGGGATACTTTCCTCCTGTAATTGCCCGCAAAGCGGTTGAAGTTGGCTCTAAAATACAAGCCACCTTTGCCAAAGCCTATAAATCAGGGGTAAAAATCGCGTTCGGAACGGATGCAGGGGTGTATGCGCATGGTAAAAACTATATCGAATTTCAATATATGGTTGAGGCTGGCATGCCCCCTATGGAGGCCATAAAAGCCGCTACCACAAGCGCCGCCGATCTGCTGGGTATGACTGATAAAATTGGCAGCATCAGCAAAGGAAAATTTGCCGATATAATAGCCATCAACGGTAATCCGTTAGAGGATATTAAAACGATGAAAAACATTGCCTTCATTATGAAGGAAGGAAAAACTTATAACAGTAATTAATATGAACTATTTCAAAAAACTTTCTTCAATTATCCTTTCGGGCATTTTTGCAGCAAGTTTAAACGCGGCTTATGCTCAACAGGATCCTGAAAAAGCGGATCCCCTGCTAAAAATCTACCGCGAAACCCCGGCCAGGATCAACGATTTGATACACACCAAACTGGATGTACGCTTCGATTACAAAAAGTGCTATATGTATGGTAAAGAATGGGTTACTTTAAAACCTCATTTTTACGCTACTGATACCCTCAGGCTTGATGCCAAAGGAATGGACCTTAGTAATATTTCTGTAGTGAAAAACGGGAAGAACGTACCGCTGAAATTCACCTATGACAGTTTAACGGTAGCCATTCAATTGGATAAGGTATATCATAATAACGAGAGTTATACCATTTACATCGATTATACTTCGAAGCCAAACCTGTTAAAGGCCAGAGGGAGCTCGGCTATCAATGATGCCAAGGGCTTATATTTCATAAACCCGGATGGTACAGAAAAAGACAAGCCAACCCAAATATGGACGCAGGGCGAAACAGAAAGTTCGTCGGCCTGGTTCCCCACTATTGATAAACCAGAACAAAAAACCACCGATGAGATCAGTATGACCGTTCAGGCAAAATATGTAACCCTGTCAAACGGCCGGCTTGCGTCGCAAAAAAACAATAGTGATGGTACACGAACCGATACCTGGAAAATGGAACTGCCCCACTCACCCTACCTGTTTATGATGGCGGTTGGTGATTTTAAGATATACCATGACAAATGGCGTAATAAAGAAGTGGATTATTACCTGGAACCAAAATACGCTCCATATGCCAAAGAAATATTTGGGATGACTCCTGAATTGATCGAATTCTATTCAAAAACGTTAGGTGTTGATTTCCCCTGGAATAAGTATGCGCAAATAGTGGTACGCGATTATGTGAGCGGGGCAATGGAGAACACAACAGCCACCTTGCATGGCGAATACGTGCAGGGCACCCATCGCGAACTGATAGATCGTTATTATGATAATGGCAGAAGCACCATAGCTCATGAGTTGTTCCACCAGTGGTTTGGCGACTATGTGACCGCAGAAAGCTGGAGCAATCTTACTGTAAACGAATCCTTCGCCGATTTCAGCGAAACCCTTTGGGCCGAGCATAAATATGGTAAAGATGCCGGGGACGATCAAAACCATGATGCCTTATTAAATTACCTGGAGCAACCCGATGCAGCTACAAAAGATCTTGTACGTTTTCATTATGCCGACAGGGAAGATGTTTTTGATGTAGTGACCTATCAAAAAGGCGGCCGTATTTTAAATATGCTGCGCAACTACCTGGGTGATGCCGCATTTTTTAAAGGGTTGAATTTATATTTAAAAACAAATGCGTTCAAAAACGGCGAAGCGCAGCAATTACGCTTAGCATTGGAAGAAGCCAGCGGCCGCGACCTTAACTGGTTTTTCAATCAGTGGTATTATGGCGCGGGGCACCCTGTATTAAACATTAATTATAAATGGGATGATGCCACCAAAACCGAAAAGGTTTACCTGCAGCAAAAACAGAATGGACAAATATTCAAGCTGCCAATGGCCATAGACATTTATACTAATGGTAAGAAAGAGCGCCATAAAGTTTGGATGAATGATGAAGCCGATACGTTAACTTTCCCTGCGATCACCAAACCGGACCTGGTAGACGTTGATGCCGATAAAATACTGCTTGCAAAAAAGACCGATAGCGGCAAAACGCTTAAGGAATATACGTTCCAGTATTTCAACGCGCCTTTGTATATGGACCGCTATGAAGCCATAGAGGCTGCACAAGGAAAACAATCGGAAAAAGACGCCCAAAAAATATTGATCGCTGCTTTAAAAGACAAATATTATGGCCTGCGTGTAAAAGCCATCAGGAGCTTGAATATGGCCAATGACGATATTCATAACGCTGCATTGCCAGTATTGGCTTCATTAGCTCAAACCGATGAAAACACCCTGGTGCGCGCTGCTGCTCTGCGTACCCTTGCCAAGCAAAAAGCTTCTGGGAATATGAACATATTCAAAAAAGCGCTCGGCAGCCAATCTTACGCGGTACAAGGTGCTGCATTGTTTGGTATAAGCCAGATAGACGCTGCGCAAGGACTGCAATTGGCGAAAGGCTTTGAAAAGGACAATAGCGGGGAACTTACGCAAGCTATGGTGACTGTTTATGCCGAGAACGGAAATTCGGCACAATGGCCTTTTGTTTACCAACATTTTATTAGCGAGAATATGAACGCGAAATTCGCGTTGATAGAAATGTTCACCAAAATGATTGCGAATATAGACAGCCCCGCCGGTGCACAACAAGGAATCGAAGAATTAAAGAACATGGGTATTAAGTATAAAGTCATTGATGGAATAGGCCCATTTATTGTAGGTTTGTTGACCAACATTAAAGAGGCACGTGTCAAATTAAAGGACGATGTCTCCGCAAAAGCAGCAGATGAAGCAATAAAGGCAGTGAATGGTGACAAACTAAATAATTGATACCGTTTATTTGTTAAAAGGAAAAGGGGCAGCCTGTAGTCAAGCTGTCCCTTTTTATTCACTTAAAAACTATCATTCGTTTATCACTTACTGGGATAAAAACGCAATTATTTTGTCCCTCTCCTTATCCGTGAGTTGTGCCCTTGTTTGCATGTGCATACCTATCGTTGTCCATTGTTCATGTGAGAACGAGGTTGGCGATGGGGTATTATGGCATCGCTGACAATTTTCGGCCCAAAGTTGAGCGCCACCTTTGGCGGCCACTTTTTGACTTTCTACGCAGCTATTTAATATGATGGACATTAAGATAACCGCTCCGGCCATCATTACCCATATCCTGGTTTTAATTTTGATCTTTTTCATACAATTGCTTTTTTAAAATTGAACTGAAAATTGCAGGTAAATACTATTTGTGTCCGTAATACCAGGTGTGCCGCCGATATTAACATTAGCAGTACTTAGGGAATGTGACCTGGCATAAGTAAGCTTCATAACAGTTCTCCATGTAAGCCAATAATCTAACCCATAATCTTCTTCATGAAAATTTTGTCCCCAGGCTGAACTATTTGGAGTAGTATAATTTGAATATCTGAATGCGAACTCCAGGTTCTTTAATAGTTTATTGTCAACCCCAACGGGCCTGATCGAAAACTGTGCAAATGAAGAAGATGTTTTGTTGGCGAAAGAATAAGATGATGAATCAACCGGGCTAATATAATTTTGATTGGTAACATTTATTCTGTTGTACTGGCCTTTTATATTGACCAGAAAGGGATTAAAAGTTTTTACAAAATTCACGTCTGCACCAAACATAGTTACATTAGCACTTGTAAAATTGGAACCCGCATCGCCCGCATTACTGTGCAAAGCCGACGCACCAATCTCAAGGCATGAATTAGAGAAAGGTAGCAAAGAAAGCCTTCCGCTAACCATTTTACCTTTGTTATTATCAACAATACCTGCATTCTGCAGTTCTCCATCGGGCAGTAATTGCAGACCGTTAGTGAGGCTGACATCATAACTCCATTTCATATCACCCAATGGCAGGCCGCCGCTAAATCCGATTCCAAAATCTGTACCGGGCATGTCAAATCCTGCAGGGTCGCCTGCTAACTTATCTATCCATCCCGCAGCCAAACGTTTACTGTAAATACCAAATGGCACTACAAAATAACCTCCATGAATAATCAAACCAGGGGCGGCGAAATAAGAAATATTTGCCCAGTTCACCCCTATTGCATTTCCATCAAAAGAAGGTTCAAATTCCACCAGGAGATTATTACTATGCCTCCAAATTAGCATAGGGCTTAATTCGTAGTGATCTGCATCAGCAAAGCTGTTTGTTTTTATTGATTGGCCAATACCGCCCGGGGCAGTAAAAGTGATTTTATTACTTACATAGCCAAAGGTTCCAAGTCCTACCACCATAAAATGGCTTTCACCGGGCTTTTGATCGGCGACCTGTTGCTCCAGGGCCGAAATCCTGTTTATTACAGTTGAGTCGACTGTAGTTTGTTGCGCCTTCGCAATATTTACCGTCAGTAAAGAGGCTAAGGCAAAAACTATCCCTACAGCCATTTTTTTAATTGCTCTCATATACCTTGATTTGGGATTTTGAAATATTTTTAAAAAGTATCTTTATTAATTGCTTGCCAATACTCTTTTGTTGCCGCTTTTTGAAAGCGTCCGGATATAAGAGATCAATTCCCACCTTTGCTTGTCAGTAAGTATTTTTTTGTAGGCAGGCATTGGGTTTCTTCCTTCTGAAAGTTTCCAGAAAAGAGAACCGTCTGTTTCATTCTGAATTAATGCGGAAGTATGGTCGGCAGGTTTTGGGGTTAATGCCATCGCTGCAGGTCCGTCGCCTTTGCCTTTATTACCATGGCAGGGAGCGCAATTGGTGCTATATAATGTCGTACCTTCAGCAAGTACAGCTTTGTCACCAGCGAATGGATTTTTCACGTCTTGCGCAATTTTGGGTGCAACCCAGGGTGTATGTTGTGCGAAGGATTTGGAGAAGATCGTATTAAATGCAATTAGCGCGACAATAAAAATCAAGCCTTTCACTTTGAAAATGCGTTGATTATTGTTTGATTGAGCTTTCATTTTTTTGTTTTTAAGTTTGTAGTGTAAAACTATGGCCAAACAAGCCCGATAAAAATGACACCTTGCAGGATAAATAAATGATGCTAATCACTTATTACCAAAAATCAGATCACTCATAAGTCAGTTAATATGGCCGGAAAGGAAAGAATTTGATAAATCAGCGGCAGTTAGATTTAACATTTCACCCTCAAAAAATAACATCTTTTAACACTTGGTTTTTCTAACTTAGTGTAAACAGAGTGTTATGAAAAGGATTCTACTTTTACTGGTTGTTATTGCGAGCTCATATCAATTAAAGGCACAGCAATTGAACTTTAAACCTGCCGATTCATTGTTATTCAAAGCGCCAAAAGAGTTTCAAAAATTTAAGCTGAATGACAGCATTTTGTTTAAGGGCTTTTCGACGCCGCCAAAGGGAGGAGAGTTATTAACCCCTCTATCCGATCTCAAAATCCTCAACAAAAGCAGCGAAGTGTTTTACAGCAGAATGCCGGTCGGCCGACTTTATAGTAACGATAAAATGCCGGTCGCGAGATTAGAGCGCACCGATAAGATGCCGGTGAAAAAGATAAAGGTCGTTGACCCTTTGGCCAAAGTTTTGCAGAATATTAACCCCTGACCTTTCGCAGTTGCGTACCGGGCGATAATTTACCCTGCCGGCGTTTTTCAACAACATTATCAAAACTGTTTTCATATTCGGGATGGTTGGTTTTCATTAGCCTGTCCCAGATATTAAAATAAAGGCCGTAATTGCACTTTACCAAGCGATGATGCATATTGTGATGAGTGGATGTATTATGCCATTTGAATAAACGGTTAGTAGTAAATCCTTTCGGAAAAAGTTCAAATCCGAGATGCCCGATAACGTTAAGTAATATGGCGTAACCAGAAAAAATACCAAGGGCTGCCATATGGAAAGGAATGGTAAAGGCAATTAAAGGAATAATACCAACTTCCACTACCGCCTCCACCGGGTGAAAGGCATAGGCTGCAAATGGCGTCGGGTTGGTAGACAGGTGATGTGTTTTGTGCGCGATCTTAAATAGTGGTTTCCAATGCAGCACGCGGTGTGTCCAATAAAAATAAGTATCGTGCATAAATATCATCAGCAGAATACTGAAAATGAAATAAGCGTACCCGTACTGATCAATATGATCATATACTTTTGTTAAGCCATTTTTACCCGCTTTTATCACAAGGATAATAATAATCCCGAAAACCAGCATGGTTAACATAGAGTATAAAATCTCTCTTAAAATGTGCTTATTTTCCGGATAGCGCTCCTGTATTTTTGCGTACCAGTATTTCCTGTTTTTCCATACATAAAAAAACAGGTAGAAGAGGCCGGCAAATAAAAAATACCTCGAGCTTAAATTAAACAGCACTTTGGCTATTTCACCTGCCTTATATCCTAATGAATCAGCGGCCATACTGTTAAGACGGTTATGTCCTTTAAATATTTTAAATTTTCGGTGGCGGGTTATAGCTCGATCAATATAGCATGCAGTAGTGCCTGGTCCAATAATCTCTATTTATCTCTGTCCCACTCTAATAAACATCTCATCAAAAATCCTTATTCAACGATTTTTCCAACTCGGCAAAGCTGATATTGATTTTAACACGGCCATGTTTAGCGTAAGATATTTCGCCTGTCTCTTCCGAAATTATAATTGCGGTGGCCTCATTGGTTTCAGTAACGCCGATGCCCGCCCGGTGGCGTAAACCAAACTGCAGGGGCAGGTCGGTTTTATCGGTAAGTGGTAATATGCAGCTTGCGGCTTTTATCTTATTTTCAGATATCACCACGGCCCCGTCATGCAGGGGACTGTTTTTTTGAAATATGCTTTCCAGTAACCGCTTTGATATCTTCGAGTCGACCACTTCGCAGCTATTCTGGTAAAACTGTTCATCGTAATATTTTGCAAATACAATCAACGCGCCCGTGCGGGATTGTTTCATGCTTTTGCAGGCGTCAACAATAGGTTTTATGCGCGCATAATTGTTTTTCTCGTCTTCGGCCTTACCAAAAAAATAGCGCCACCACGCTTTATTTCGCTGCAATGAAGCGTTTTTCCCAACGAGCAGCAAAAATCTTCTTATCTCCTGCTGAAAGACAATTATGACAGCAATAATGCCCACATCTGCAAACTTGCTGAGTATGGCCGTAAGCAACCGCATTTGCAGTGCCTTCACCACAAAAAACAGCACGTATATAAGTGCCAGACCGATAAAAATATTGGCCGCTATAGTTCCCCGTATCAGGCTGTATAACTGATAAATAATAAAAGCCACCAGCAAAATGTCCAGAACATCAAAAAAGGTAAACTTCAGGTAGCTAAAATCAAACCAATGCATTTAGCGAAGTTAGGATTTTCTGTTAAATAGCCTTAAAGACTTACGAAGTTTAACTCGGAATTGTTTTTCTTCAATGGACTCGTTGAGGGCTGCGCCGTTTAGAAACTTCGCAGTCAGCTTCTTTTTAACCCTGGTATGGGCCGCCGGGCACTCCCCATCCCCACACCGGCATCGGAATATCGGGAGGTTCTGTTACGGTTTCCAGATTCGAGTTAAGGACTGCTATGCGTGTGCCCCATTCCAGGTAAGCCATAAATGCCGAGCGGAATTCAGGATCATCGGGCAATTGTAATTCATCCGCTGTTTCCAGCAGCAATTCCATCCAGCGCTTGCGATGCTGTTGTGTCAGATGCTTAGCGAGGTGCTTTTGTATCATTTGGAAATGGCTGCCCTCCGACTGGCTGTATAGTTTTGGGCCACCTAACACTTCGGCAACAAAATGCGCCACATGCAAGCGGTGCCGGGGCGACATGTGTTTAAATACAGGTTCGAGTATATCATCGGCTAAAACCTTATCGTAAAACTGATCAAAAAGCGTTATAAAAGCTGGCATACCGCCGGCCCATTCAAAAAGAGATGGCACAGGGGGCTTATTACTGTTTTCCATATTCCGGTCTTAAAATATGTGATAAAGATAATCAGAAACATTTTCGAAGATTTACGAAGTTCAAAAAACTTAGTAAATCCGTTCCTATAAGTGCTCTTCCACTTTTTTTGGGAAAACAAGTGAAGCTATAATGCTGATCGATAGAATGCCCAGGATAATGAGCAGCGAATTACCGGTAGTAAGGCCAATCTGGTCAACATAATTTGCAGCCAGCATTTTTAAGCCAATGAACGAAAGCAGTACCGACAACCCTATTTTAAGATAATGGAACTTTTCAATAATATTTACCAGCAGGAAAAACATCGACCGAAGACCCAGGATGGCAAATATGTTGGAGAAAAATACGATGTAAGGATCTTTTGTGATGGAAAATATTGCCGGTATCGAGTCGACGGCGAAGATCAGATCGGTAACCTCTATAATCATCAACACCAAAAAAAGCGGTGTGATCAACCTCTTCCTGTCGATGTTTATAAAAAATTTGTCGCCTTCAAATTTGGGGTGTACCGCAAAATATTTCGACGCGAATTTAACTATCTTATGATTTTCGGTATCTATCTCATCTTCCCGGTTCCTGTTGATAAACATCATTACACCCGTGTATACTAAGAAAGCGCCAAACAGGTATAATATCCAATGAAACTGTGCTATAAGTGTTGCGCCTAAAAAGATAAACAGGAAACGCATCACAATGGCTCCGATGATTCCCCACACCAATACCTTATGGTAATATTTAGGATTAACAGCAAAGGCCGTAAATATCAGCACCATCACGAATATATTATCAACCGATAAGGCATACTCCACTACGTAACCCGTAATGAATTCGAGCGCCAGGTTTTTACGGTAAAGGTTTAAGCTGGCGGCGAAATCACCGGGAATTAATTTGAGGTGATGAAAGTTTTTAATGTTGATTTCCTGCAATGCAGCAAAACTGTCAATATGGTGTAGTAAATGTCCATAACTGAAAATAAGCGCATAGAAAATCAATGCTAATGATACCCAAACCGCACTCATGATACCGGCCTGCTTCATACTCACCGGTTTGTCGGTTTTACCAAACAAGCCAAGGTCGATGGCCATCATCACCAGGATAAACAGGATGAAGCCGCTTAAAAAAATCAGTTCGTTAGGCATTACTTATTTCTTTCGGTGGTAAACCGCACTAATTGTTCCAAGCCCCGGCGCGAGTCGCCTTCCGGAAATGTATTTAATATTTTAAATGCCTCTTCCTGGTATAGCTTCATTTGAGTTTCGGCATATTGCAGTCCGCCGGTCTCATTTACAAATCTGATGATCTGTTCAATTTTTTTGGGATCGTCATTGTGGTTTTTGACCAGGTTAATGATTCTTTTCCTTTCAGATGATCCGGCATTGTTCAGGGAATAGATGAGTGGCAGGGTGACTTTCTTTTCCTTGATATCAATCCCCAGTGGTTTG
>JANYAB010000419.1 GCA_025355225.1 Bacteroidota bacterium | reverse complement strand
CCCCAATTTTCGCGCTTATCGCCGGGTTTCACACCGGGATCGTAGATCGTTCCAAACAGGTAATCCCATAGAGCAAATTTAGTGGAAAAATTAGCATGGAACACTTCCCGGTAATTGGCATGGTGCCACAAATGTAGCTCGGGAGAATTAAACAGGTATTTGAATTTACCAAACTTAACATTAACGTTAGCATGGATAAACATACCAAACATGGCATCCAATAATGCTTTTATGGGCACTACTGCAGGGTCGGCGCCTAATATCACTATCGGTGCAAATTCAATGGTTTGATTGATGATAATTTCAACGATATGTGAACGGGAACCTGCCAAAAAATCAACTTCTTTACCAGAATGATGTGCCTCGTGAGTACGCCAAAGCAACTTGCTGGCATGCTGAAGCCTATGAAAAAGATAGATATACAGATCGTGCGTGACCAGGAAAAACAACACTTGTTCCGTTAGCGACCAGTTTTTAAAAACCTGCAGGCCCGACCAGTCAAAATGATGCTGAACAGGGGAGATGATATAATCGAAAATCAATATTTTTAGAAAATAGCTCTGTATAAGGGTGTACCAAACCAGGTCGACCCAAAAGCCTTCTCTAAAAAATGGCAAGCCCTTGCGGTACGGGGAAAGACGTTCCCAGGCAATAATAAATATTACCCAGCATATTAATATTAGCGTGGTCGTTTCGAATAATGTCATGTTTTAACCCCAAAGTCCTAAGCTCGAATTTTTAAGATCAAGCCGTTGGAAGGACTTAAGTTTTTAGTTCAACGCACAAAGTCGTTATTTTTTATGAAATTTTATAAAAACAAAAACAATCAAGACTTTTGGCTGACAACTTCAGCCGTCGGACTCACATCATACTCCGCACTTATATTAACCCTGAGCCTTTTCATCGGCCCAAGTTCTGATTCATAAACCTTTTTAACACCATCTCCGGTTGCTATTTCTATATCACGTATGTCTCTCACCATCCGTTGAAATCCCTGAGGTTCAACAGATGCCGCATGGTCAGATCCCCACATAGCACGGTCGAGGGTAAAATGGCGCTCAACAAAAGTAGCGCCAAGGGCAACTGCCGCAACGGTGGTTGCCAAACCGGTTTCGTGACCCGAGTAGCCAATTGGTACGCCCGGGAATTTTGCGCCAAGCGTCTGGATCATTTTCAGGTTCAACTCTTCAGGTTTACATGGGTATGCCGAAGTAGAATGCGCTATGAATAATGGATAGTTCTCATCAAATTTCCAGATCAGTTTCACTGCATCTTCAATTTCGCGCATTGTTGACATACCTGTAGACAACATCAGCGGTTTACCTGTAAACAATATCCGTTTGATCAGATCATGATCAGTTAATGAAGCTGAGGCAAGTTTGTATATCGGCGTATCAAATTTCTCCATAAAATCTACTGCTTCGACATCCCATACCGAAACAAACCAATCGATGCCGAGGCTTTTACAGTACTGGTCTATCGCCGCGTATTCCTCTACGCCAAATTCGGTTTTGCGTTTGTAATCGATATAGGAGATGCGGCCCCAGGGAGTGTCGCGCATAATATCCCATTGATCTTTTGGTACGCAAATTTCGGGTGTCCTTTTTTGAAATTTAACTGCGGTAGCCTTTGCAGCAACCGCTTCATCTATCAGCTTTTTAGCAATTTCGAGTGAGCCGTTGTGATTTATACCGATTTCGGCAATTATATAACAAGGTTCGCCTTTGCCAATTCTATTCCCATTTTCTAAATTCACAACCACGTCAGCCGACGATCTGATTTCTTGCTTATTGGAATTTATCGAAATAAGTAATTCTGCTACTTCTCTAAAACAACCTTTGCCGCCTTTGGCTTCACAAACATAATCAACAGCCTCTTTAACGAAAGAGATTGCATCGGCAGGAGCGGTGGTAAAACCTACCATCTTCATTATCTCAAGGTCATTGGTATCATCGCCTATATAAGCAACTTCCTCAGGTTTGAGGTCAAGGCGGGTAAGTATTTCACGAAGTACCGCGGGTTTGTTTTTTGCTCCCAAATGCAATTCAGTGATCTTTAGCTTTTCAGCCCTTTTAACTAAAGAAGGTGAAAGTTCACCGGTAATTATGCCTGTTTCGATATTTGCATAATTTCGTAAACGTTCAACGCCCATCCCATCCCTGATGTTGAATTTCTTTAGCTTTTCTCCACCCTCACCATAATAAACGCCTCCGTCAGTTAAAACCCCATCACAGTCTGTGAGGAGTAGTTTGATCCGCGAAGCTTTTTCATTTAATTCACTTTTCATAATATTGAGATTAGGTTAATTTTAAATTGCTGTCCAGCCGCCATCAACTACAAGGTTTGCACCGGTCATATAGGCCGATGCATCACTTGCCAAAAACACCAGGGCTCCCTGGTAATCAGAAGCATGGGCCATTCGGCCAAGCAGCGTTTTAGCTGAATAATTTTGTATAAAAAATTCGTTTTGATTGTTTTCAACACCGCCCGGTGAAAGGGTATTGACCCGAACGCCTTTATTTCCCCAATAGGCGGCCAAAAAACGAGTGAAATTGATAACAGCGCCCTTTGTTACCGGGTAAACCGGTGATTTATAAAAGGCTTGAACACCGCCTTCATCGCGGTAAATGGTTTGGTCGGGCCCAACTATTCCATAGGTTGATGCAATATTGATTATGCTGCCGCTTCCCTGGTCGGCCATGACGGTGCCAAATACCTGCGATGCTAAAAAAACACCGGTGACATTGACATCCAATGATTTTTTAAATGCATCGAGCGGATAATTTTCAAATGCTGAAAGTTCTTTTGCCATACCCGGATTTTCAAACATGTCATTGATCGCGGCATTGTTTACCAAAATATCAATCGTACGGTATCGGCTCAGTATTTTGTCTCTTGTATCTTTTAGCGAATCGGAGTTTGTTACATCTACGGCAAAACCACTATGCTGCGGGCCAAGGCTTCCGGCAAAAGCTTGGGCTCCGTTTTCATCCAAATCAGCAACTACTACGTTTGCCCCAGCTTCTGCCAGCGCTTCGCAATGTTTTTTACCAATCAATCCAAGTGCACCCGTAACAATAGCAGTTTTATTTTTTAATGAAAATAATTCCATCATTTCGCGTGCTCTGTAGTTTTAGGTTTAATATTATAATTGTTCACCTTACGGAAAACGGCTTCCAATACCTCTCCTTTAAGGTACTGTTTTACGTTGCCGCTGGTGATCGCTTCTTTCATTATCGGCATTACGTCCCTGTAAGCCGAGAGGGTATAAGCAATGTCTTCATCACTATGGCTGTAACACATATTATGAAACCCTGCCCATAATACCCCGCGTTTTATCATTTCCTGCTGCATCAATGTTTTCACCTCGAGCCCGTTACCAGCTTCGGGTGTAAACGTTACCATTGAACGACAGTTGAAGCCTACACAACGGGTATAAATGTCCATGCCGGTTTCAATAGCTATTTGATTGTAACCATCTTTCATTAAAGCACCTTTTTCATCAAGGTATTGAGGCACATTTTTGTCGCGCAATTCATTGATGGTGGCAATGCAGGCGGCCAGCGATAAAGCCTCGCCGCCAAATGTGGTATAACTGAATACTTCTGAATTAAATAGCTGCATTACATCATTACGACCGGTAAGCAGGGCAATGGGCATACCATTGGCACAGGCCTTTGAATAGACTGCCAGGTCGGCTTTTACATTGAAGTATTCCTGAGCGCCTCCTAATGCAATACGGAAGCCGGTCCACATTTCATCAAAAATGAGCAAGGTTCCGTTGGCTTTGCATACTTCGGCCAATTGCTGCAAGAAACCGGGTTTAGGGGCCTCAAAAATAAAAGGCTCCAGGATCAAAGCGGCGACCGTTTCGTCAAGGGCGGCTTTTATCGATTCAATATCATTATACTCAAAAGTGTAGGTCATATTTTGAATGGCCTCGGGGATCCCCGCATTGCGACTGGTTATACCAATATACCAATCGTGCCAGCCATGATAGCCGCAGCAGAAAACCTTATCCCTGCCGGTAAATGCACGGGCAACCCGTATAGCTGCCGAGCAAACGTCTGCACCGGTTTTTGATATTTTAACAGCTTCGGCATTAGGTATAACTTCCTGAATCAATTCGCAAAGCTCTACCTCGAGCGGGTGCATGAGGGAGAAAGTAATACCATCCTCTAATTGACGTTTTATCGCTTCGTCAACAACAGGGTAGGCGTAACCTAATGATATTGGGCCAATGGCTGAGTTAAAGTCGATATATTCGTTGCCGTCAACATCCCAAACATGCGAACCTTTTCCGCGCTGCAGATATTTAGGGGCAATGCCTTTAGTAAACTGCCCGGGACCCTTTGCAAGGGTTTGGGTTACCGGTTTTTGAACTTTCAGCGCCCGCTCGTACAATTCGTTCGATTTGGTGATATCGGGATAATCAGGATTAAATTTTATTGTATTTGGCATAATATTAAATAGTATTAATCTTTTATTATTCAGAAAATTGAGGTACAGCAACTTCGGGTTGTATAGACCGTGTTTTGTACCCTAATATTTTTTCAGCTATTTGCTTTCCTGTAAAGCCTTCATACTCCAGAACGTTAGGAAGTAACACAGGCTTAAACCAACGCTCG
>JANYAB010000418.1 GCA_025355225.1 Bacteroidota bacterium | reverse complement strand
GCCGGCGCCAACAATTGCTACGTCCTGTCCGCGGAAAAAGAAACCATCGCATACTGCACAGGCGGATACCCCGAAGCCATTATATTTTTGTTCAGATTCCAAACCCAGCCACTTGGCCGAGGCCCCTGTTGAAATGATTACGGTATCGGCTAATATTGTTTTGCTCTCGTCAACTACCACTTTATGAGGTAAACTTGAAAAGTCGACAGAGCTAACATAACCAAAACGGATATCCGTACCGAGCCGACTAGCCTGTTTTTCAAACTGCTCCATCATTACCGGCCCTAATATGCCATCGGGATAGCCAGGGTAGTTCTCCACCTCTGTTGTTTGTGTAAGCTGCCCGCCTGCAAGCATCCCGGTATATAAAACGGGTTTTAAATCGGCACGTGCAGCATAAATGGCAGCGGTATAACCCGCGGGGCCCGACCCGATGATCAGGCATTTAACATGTTCGGTTTCTTGAGACATCAGAATTTTAAAATGATTGCAAATTTAAGAAAAAAGAAGATTTTATTAGTCAGTAAGCAGTAAAGTTCCGTTAATCGGATATAAATGATCATTTACCTGTATTTGCCTTTAACACCCTTATGAAATTCCCGCCCAAAATCTTATCGATATCAACCTCGCTGTAATGCAGCTTTAATAACTCTTCAGTGATTTTTGGATAATTGGTTACGTCGTCCATCCCTAAAGGATAAGATTCGGCTCCGTCAAAATCAGAGCCGATGCCCACATGGTCGACCCCGATCAATTTGGCTATGTAATCAATATGTTTAATAAGCATGCTCAATGGCGGACGAATCTGGTCCGATTCGGATTTATAGATGACGTTAAGCCTGATATTGGCCAGATCATGATCGTGATATATTTTAGTAAGCGAATCCAACTCTGCATGGTGAAGGCGCAAAAAACGGAACACTTTTTTCATATAGCTGCTGTCGACAAATCCGCTGTAGAAATTAACAAACACCACGCCTCCGTTTTTTGCCAATGCTTTTAATTGAGCGTCCTTCATGTTACGCTGATTGGGGTCCAAAGTATAAGCACAGCTATGCGAAGCGATAACAGGCTTGGTGCTGGTTGCAATTACATCATAAAAGGTTTGCTCGCCAACATGCGATACATCTACCATCACACCGACGTCGTTTAAGTGATGTACTATCTGTTTACCAAAATCAGTTAACCCCAAGTGCTTTAATGAATCCCGGTGATGCGTTTCGTCGCGGGCGGAAGTTGCCCAGGTTGTACTGTTATTCCAGGTCAAAGTAAGATAACGCATTCCGCGCTTAGCAAGTGCGTCAATATAATCTATCCTGTCCTCTATCATATGACCGCCCTCAACGCCTATCATGGCCGCAAATTGCTTTTTTGCTACTGCTTTCTCTAACTCTGCGGCATTGCGTACCAGTACTATTTTCCCAGGATTACGCTTTATCAATGCATCAAGCGAATCTATTTCGCGGTTGGCAAATTTAAAAGCTGTTCCGGTGCCATAATTCTCGCCGCACCATATAGAAAAAACTTGTACATCAAGGCCACCTTCTTTCGCGCGCACAAGGTCAAAATTGCCGGTGTTCTGCCGTTGGGCGAGGTCGACCTTTGTGATGAGTTGGTTTGAGATCACATCATTATGGGTGTCTACCAATATGGCACGCTGGTGGATTTCCCGGGCGTTCTGGGCAGAAGCATTTAAGATAAGCAGCAGAAGCAGTGGCAACAGCAGTTTTTTCATGGTTGAAGTTAAAAAAATTATGGTTAGAGGTACAAAATTTTGTCCTTCTTCAAATTGATTATACAAACCAGGCCAATACTATTTCTTTGGCAGGCATCGTAATATCAAGTTTTAACTTCTTACGCATACCGCCCAGGTCATTAAATACTTTGTTAGGATTGGCAGCCTTAAGCTCCTCAATTGTATTAAAGCCCATTTTATTAAGCACCGGCACCCATTCGGCCGGAACGCCGATTTTTACAAAATCTTCTGCTGTAACAACCCTGGCCTTTTTCTCGGGGCGCATTTGTGGGAAGAACAGCACTTCCTGTATGGTATGCTGATTGGTCATCAGCATAACCAGTCGGTCAATACCGATTCCCAAACCGGAAGTTGGCGGCATACCATATTCCAGCGCACGTAAAAAGTCATCGTCCATTGCCATCGCCTCTTCATCACCACGACCTGCCAATACCAGTTGCTCCTCTAAGCGCTGGCGCTGGTCAATTGGGTCATTTAATTCAGAGTAGGCATTAGCGATCTCCTTGCCATTAACAAACAGTTCAAAACGCTCCACCAATCCATCTTTGGTGCGGTGCTTTTTGGCAAGGGGCGTCATTTCTATCGGGTAATCGGTAATATAGGTTGGCTGTATCAGGTTGGCTTCCACTTTTTCGCTAAATATCTCATCGATCAGTTTACCCTTACCCATAGTGTCATCCACTTCAATGCCCAGGTCAGCGCAGATTTTACGCAAACCTGCTTCATCCATTGCTGATACATCTATACCTGTATATTTCAGGATAGAATCATACATGGACAATTTAGTGTACGGCCCTTCAAAATTGATCTCATTCTCGCCCACCTGCACCACTGGAATGCCATGTACTGCTCTTGTAACATGTTCTAAACACGCCTCAACCATCGCCATCATCCAGATATAATCTTTGTAGGCTACGTATATTTCAACTGATGTAAATTCAGGATTATGGGTGCGGTCCATGCCCTCGTTACGGAACATTTTGCCGAACTCATACACACCGTCAAAGCCGGCTACTATCAATCGTTTCAAATACAATTCGTTGGCTATACGCAGATAGAGCTTCATATCCAGCGTATTATGGTGCGTAGTAAATGGTCTGGCAGCCGCTCCTCCATGAACCGGTTGCAGGATAGGTGTTTCTACTTCCATCCAGCCTTCCGAATTAAAATAATCACGCATAGAGCTGATCACTTTCGAGCGGTTAATAAATATCTGCTTGAATTCCGGGTTTACGGTCAGATCGACATAGCGCTGACGGTAACGCAGTTCAGGATCGGTGAAGGCATCAAAGATATTTCCTTCCTCATCCCGTCTAACTACCGGCAATGGTTTTAGCGACTTGGATAAAAGAGTCATTTCTTGTACATGGACTGATATCTCACCTGTCTGAGTCAAAAAAACATATCCTTTTATTCCTACATAATCACCCAGGTCAAGCAGTTTTTTAAATACGGTATTGTACAAGGTCTTGTCCTCGCCAGGGCAAATATCATCACGTTTTAAATAAACCTGTATACGCCCTGTTGAATCCTGCAATTCGGCGAAAGATGCACTGCCCATAATGCGGCGGCTCATAATGCGGCCAGCCAGTACCACATGCTGGTAAATATCGGGGCTGCTTTCAAAATTCTCTTTTATATCCTGCGCAAATGCAGTAACATCAAATGCTTCGGCAGGGTATGGGTTAATACCTAAGTCGCGTAGTTGTTGTAACGATTCACGGCGTAAAATTTCCTGTTCGGATAGGGCGATACTCATAGCTTTTATTAAGGATGCAAAAATAGGATTTTTTTGATGAGTTACGGGTTAGGAGTGTTGAGTTTTGAATGCCAACTAATAATGCAAAAAGATTGACAACACCGATAAGTTTTATTTAAATTTATAGAAACAAATCATAACAATTTTGAACAGAGTAGTTTAAATTTTATTTATTGTGTCGATTTTCGTTGGTGCGTGCAAAAAAAAGGAACAACCAAAACCCGACAATAATAAAATTGCGCTGACTGGTACCTGGAAACAGCTATCTGATTTTGGCGGGCCGGGGCGATCAGGTGCATTGGGGTTTACAATTGGCAATAAAGGGTATGTAATTGGCGGGCAAGGTATCTCAAGTTTATTAAAAGACTTTTGGGAATATGATCCATCAACAGACAAATGGACACGAAAAGCTGATTATCCCGGCGAGGGAATCATGGGCCTGATGGGATTCGAAAGCAATAACAAAGGATATGTAGGTACAGGCTCGGGTATAGATTCTGTTAGTTTTCCCGTTTTAAAGTCAGCCAAGGACTTTTAT
>JANYAB010000373.1 GCA_025355225.1 Bacteroidota bacterium | reverse complement strand
AAAGGCTGCAAGCGTTACGATTTTATTAGGGTGTATTCATTATTTTTTTGTGAAATATAAAAATATATGTCGCTTCGGTGAGGTATTTATTTAATAATAAAAACGAGTACAGATGCCTTTTTTTCTATGATAATATCCGCCATTCTGTAAGAGGAATTAAGTAACTTATCCAACTGCCAGATGTGATACTTTCATAAATATAACTTATAGTTTAGTTCTCTATCATTAGTTTACTTCTCTAATATTTGGTTAATCCCTTATAAGTTATACCGATCTTACAATCTTATATTGGGTCAATAATATTAGGAAGTGCCCTAATACTAGTTTCATGGACTCTAATATGTTTATTGGAAGTTTTGAACGTTTTTTCAGGGCTGTGATCAAAGCACAATCGTATATCCATCTGAAAGCAAAACCCGTATTAGCAAAAACAGAAGCCTATTTCTTTGTCAAATCAAATCAAAAGATCGAAAAGATATTGATAGCGGATATTTTATATATCGAGGCCCTGTCTAACTATGTGATCTTGTATACCAGAAACAAAAAGCATATTATTTACATGAGCTTTAAAGGCATGGAAAGCCAGTTACCGAGAGATCTTTTTCTTAAAATACATAAATCATTTATTGTAGCGGTAAATGCTATTCAAACTATAGATAACAATGAAGTGATCCTGGCCGATCATATACTGCCTATCAGCAAGAGTTACCGCTCATCAGTGATGGATAGGGTTGAAAAAAATCTGTTTAAACGGTTTTAGGATTACACTGATTGTTTGTCTGATTGCACCGATTTTTCAGATTTACTGGGACTCCTAAAAAAAATCCAAATCCGAAATCGAAAATTCGAAATCCGAAATCGGTCACACATTCCCCCACCCGTGGGCCAGCACATCGGCCAGGTGGATGGTTTTTATAGGAAGATTGTTTTTGTCGATATAACTTTGCAGGTGCAGCAGGCACGATGCATCGGTGGAGATGATATAATCAGCTTCAGCTGCAAGAGCGTTATCCACCTTTTGCTGGGCCATTGCTGTAGATATAGCATCAAATTTTACCGCAAATGTTCCGCCGAAGCCACAGCAGGTTTCATTGTCCTTCAGGTCGACCATTTCCAGTCCAAGTACTTTTGACAATAGCTGCCTCGGCTCCTGCTTTATCTTGCATTCGCGCAGCGCGGCGCAACTGTCATGGTAAACAGCCCGGCCATCCAGTTCGGCGCCGAAATAATCGAATTGCAGGATATTCACCAGGAAATCCGACAGTTCATAAATATTACCTTGCACCGTCCGGCATTTATTGTGCATGGCAGTATTGGTGAAAAGATCGTTATAGTAGTTTTTAACCATCCCTGTGCACGACGCAGATGGCATAACGATGACGCTATCATCCGAAAAACCGTTCAGGAATTTAGTCCCCACCACCTTGGCTTCATCCCAGAAACCTGCGTTAAAGGCAGGCTGACCGCAGCAGGTCTGCTCAGGGTCGTAACTAACGGTACAACCCGCTTTCTCCAGCACCTTTATGGTGTTCCAGGCAGTATCCGGAAAAAGCTGGTCGATAAAACAAGGAATAAACAACTCTATTTTCATCGGGCGCTAAGTTCTGAAAAAGTTTTGAGTTGTGGGTTGCGGGTTTTAAGTTTTGAGTTGTGGGATTTGAGTGGTAAGTTTTGCTCAAAATGGTTCTTAAACCTCATTCAGTTTCCGATTATCACCTTCCCTTACAAATGCTCAACTCATTATGATCTATTTTATACCATGCGGACATTTAACAGTGGTAAAATGTACGTATAATTTATACTGTTACAAGTAACTAAGCCACAACGTTCTGATTTCCGACCTCAGACGTTAGCTCACTTTTCTTCTGATACGCCAGCAAGGACAATAACAAAATCAGCCCCGCTATAAAATAAATACATAAAACCAGCGCAGAGTTGCGCATGCTGTTGGTAATATCATCCACCAGACCGAAACTGAACATCCCCCCTACTATGGCCAGCTTTTCGGTTACATCATAAAAGCTGAAGAAAGAAGCAGAATCCGGTATATCCTGTGGTATTAATTTGGAATAGGTGGAGCGCGAAAGGGATTGGATTCCACCCATTACCAGGCCCACAACAATGGCCAACACATAAAACTGGGTGGCATTAGTGGTGAAATAAGCAGCGATACAGGTACCTATCCAAATGCCCACCACACAGGCAAGCACCTTTATGTTGCCATATTTATCAGAGAGTTTTGACATTAAGGTAGCGCCGCCGATAGCTACTATCTGGATGATAAGTATAATGGCGATGAGCGATGATTGTTCCATTTTCAATTCCTTCGCCCCAAAGCTGGTTGCCACCAGCATAATAGTTTGCACGCCCATGGAGTAGAAGAAAAACGCCGGCAGATAACGCTTTAGCACCGGCATTCGTTTCACTTGCTGCCACACCTTACCCAACTCGATAAAGCCGCCCCGGATAAGATCGTGTTGATGTGTTTTGGCGTTGGGGCTGCCCTTTGGGAGGATGATAAAAGGGATGTAAGCGAAGCCGATCCACCAGATACCTACCAGCAGGAACGACAAGCGGGCCGGGAAGCTGGCATCGGTAATGCCAAACCATCCCGGCTTCAATACAAATGCAAAACAGATCAGCTGCAGCAATACGCTTCCAATATAGCCGTAGGTAAAACCTTTGGCGCTTACGCTATCCTGCATATCAAGGGTGGCAATTTCGGGCAGATAGGAATTGTAAAACACAAAACCACCGCTGTAACCTATTGCCGCCAATCCGAAAAAGATCATGCTGATCTCCAGGGTGCTGAGCTTAAAAAAGTAGAGTGAACAACAGGATATGGCGCCCAGCCAGGTAAAAAACTGCATGAATATTTTTTTATTCCCGCGGTAGTCGGCTATGGAAGTTAAAATGGGCAGCAGCAGTGCAATAACCAGGTAGGCCGCCGCGAGGGTATAATCAGACAAGGCGGTATTGACAAAGCTTTTCCCAAAGAACAGCACATGATTGCCATTTTTAGGGTTCGCGGTAATAGCCACATAATAGGCCGGAAAAATGGTGGAGGTGATCACCAGGTTATAGGCCGAATTGGCCCAGTCGAACATGGCCCATGCCCGTATTGTGCGTTTATTGTTTTTAACTTCCATTGGAAGCTAAAAGTATAGATTTTTTTGGGATGCGAAAAACAGGAAATGGTATTCTGCCTTATTCAACAGTAATAGGACGAAATGAAATTGTCTTAAAAGAATTAATTGATGAGATCGAACAGAATAATATCCTGCCAGCCGACTGACGGGTTGATCTCTGTGAACTTCGTGCTCTTCTTTGTGCATTCTCCGTGGTAAAAATAACCACAAAGGACACGGAGATTTTCACAGAGAACCACAGAGTAGCTTACTGCACAAATATTATTTGGCGTCTCTTTAACAGGTTTACTTTTGAGACAGCCTCATTTAAAGTTCGATGCCTTTTCAAAAGATGTTTGCAAAACAAAAGCTCTTACGAGGTAATACATATATACTACTAAACCGACAGCTTACTTTTCATCCTCCCCTGTTTATCAGCAAACTGCGGCCTTATCAGCCAGCTTTTGTTATTTTGTTTTTTGATAAACAGGCAATAAAAAAAGAAAATTGCTGCCGTGATCGTTACCATAACGATACAGTACCCGGGTAATTCGTTCCTGAGGTTTATCAACAACCCATCATCGCCAAAACTGCCAAAGCCAAATAAAGCCGGGATACGGTACCAATAGTAGCAGGATACACCCAGGGCAGCAAAAAAACCGATGAGCCGCCGTTCAAATTTCGGCTGAATTATTATTGATAATATCCAATAAACCACCAGAGTGGTCGCAAAGCCCAATAACGGCATTTCATAAACACCGATCAATGCACTTAATGCAGTTGTTGCTTTTTCATCAGGCACGTGGAACCAGCCCCAGATAAAACCAGGGAGCCCGCCAACGATGAGCAATCCGCTGACACGATGATAGATCGTTTTTACCGATGATTTGGGATGAATGTTTGGTGTGGAATCAGGACAGGGTACCACACAGTTCTGACACAAGTCGCAATGGGCGTTGGGCATTGTTATTAAAACGTTTCCGCCATATAATTTTTCCACCGGGTGTATCGGGCATAAACCTGAACACCATACACTTTTCCACTCATAAAAAAAACCTGCAATTACACCGGTAACGGCCATGGAAATGATCAACAACGCCGTAGCAATTCCATTATTATTAAATAGTGCATGCCGTAAAGGAACAATGGCATACAAAGCAATTACAGCGATCAAATTAAGTCTGCCCAATTGTGTTGCGGAAAGCTTTTTTCTTTTTGATAATCCAAAATGACGCGGCAGCAGGTTGGTGGTGGCCAAAGGACAAACATTTCGCCAAATACCTGTCCCAACAACCAACAACGCCGGAGCTACCGGAATCAGAATGTTCCAGAACAATAAAAGCCCAATCGACGGAAAAAACAATAAACAAAATAAAATGGCGGCCCCTATCAGCCAGACCGCCGCCTGTACAATCCGCCAGATTAAAACGGAATGGGAAGATAATTGCTGAACCGGTTTAAGGTCGAATTTTGGTTTAGACATAAAAATATATGAGTAAGGTTATTGCAAACTGCATCAGTTTAAAACATAATTGTGTTGGCACCCAAGGTAAAGGATAATCTTAACAGCGAAAATGATAGCTGTCACTATTTACTTTTTAAACATTTTTCCATATTTATCAACTTATTAACAAATTTTCAATTTTATAAACAAATTGTTAATAAACTATCATATTTAATGAATTTATGCTAAAAATATCAAACTATTACATTATAAATAAACGCTGAGTAGTGCAATTACCATCGCTTTTAAGGAATCAATAGCGACTATAATTAACTACAAGTTCACACGTCTTTGTATGTAACTATTAAGTGACCCGTTCTTATTTGCAAAAAACATTATTTAACGTTAAAATTGGCGACTCAATAATACTGGATTCATGAATAAATTTTTACTCGCAACGTTATCCGTTACGTCGGCATTGGCTGTGCATGCCCAGCAGCCTAATATTTTAACTGCCAAAGACTACGAACATGCCGAGCGCATGATGAATTATAACACCGAACCATTGATAGATCATGGCAGCGTACGTCCCAACTGGCTGCCCGGCGACAGGTTCTGGTATCGCACCCTGACGCCAAATGGAAGCGAATTTATATTGGTTGACCCTGGCAAAAAAACACGCTCCCCTGCTTTCGACCAACAAAAACTGGCATCCGCGCTTTCAACTGCCACGGGCAAACAATACAAGGCCGACATGCTGCCGTTTCAAAGCTTTAGCTATGCGCCGGATGGCAAGGCTATTATCTTCAGGGCTGCCGAAAAACAATGGAAATGTGATATTGGCAGTTACCAGCTCAGAGA
>JANYAB010000366.1 GCA_025355225.1 Bacteroidota bacterium | reverse complement strand
AAAGGGAGCGAACGCCCAATAATTCGCCTGATTATCACTTCAACCCCCTCAATTATCGCATAAATCGGCTCTTTGGGGGTTCCTCGCGATGAAAATTTAAAAAATAGTCGCCACCCTTTACCCCTGGAAAAATTTTGCAGCTCTCTACAATTTATTAACAGATTAAAGTTATGTTCCTGAAAACTTTTTATCAATCGGGTACATTACAAAATGAGTTGATCTACTTTTCAAAAAAGTTGCTTTACCATAATAATTGAATTAATATACATTACAAATAAAATCGCTTTATCTACTTTACAGACCCTTTTCTTACCAATCTTTAGCTGAAACGTGAGGTTTATTCTATCGCGTTAAAGTTATATTAAGGATCACCTTTTTTCGCCGGACAATGGTTCAGAAATCACTTAACAAATGATAAAATCGGCGTAAACAATTGGTAGTTGGTCAATTAACAATTGGGTTGACTGATTACTGGTTTGATTGCCGGTCATTTGTTGCGCTTTTTTATCATCCCATTATTGGCTACCTGACTATCACACTTTGACAGAAATCCTACAGAAAAATTGCTCTTCTAATACCCATAATATTCAGGGCACATTAGTACCCAAATACTTTCTGTTTACATCATAAATTTCAACAGCTTAACCGCGATATGCTAAACGTTTATCGGGTAATTTAAAACTATAACTTATAGGATTTGTCACTGAGATGGGTGTAGCGATGCTGATTCACCAGGGCCCGTTCTTTGAAAATCTGAATGGGAAAAGAGCGTCCAATAGAAATAATAAGCGCCCGGTTTGTTCGCAGGATGACTTTAATTCCCATATTCACTACATCCGCGAAGATAGCCCCCGCCGGGATAAAAAGTAAAGGCTATACGGAGCGGGCTTTGTGTCTGTTTTTTTATTGGCTTGCCCGGCCTTGACTTTTTACCCGGCTCGCGCTGTTGGTTGCTTACATAGTGAAAATGGGATGGTTTGTTTATTTGCTTGCAAGGCGGGAAAGTCCGCTTACACAGTAGTTTCATGCGGGCTCCTTTGCAAAGAGCGTTCAGGCTTAGACGAATCCGTATTTTAACTGTAAGAAAAAGCCTTTAGATGATGATTATGCGAAATCCATCAATTTATCCGCGATTTCTTGTTTAACATCATCTTCAAAACCGGCCCAATAATTTTGTGTGGTGGCCATACTATGGTGACCCAGGCTTTCTTGTACGAACTCCATTTTAGCACCGTTACGGATGGCCGCTGTTGTAAAAGAATGTCGGGCGTAATACGTAGAGATGTCCGTATCTAATCCCAGGTCTTTTGCCAACTTCTGTATATGCTGGTTAACAAAACGGATAAAATTTTGGTTCATCCGCATTTTTTCTTTTTCGTCCATCGATTTATCAAGGACAGGGAACACATAATTATCCGGGAGAGCAGGTTTAGTACCATAACGTTCAATCATTGCCCTGATCGGTTCAGTCAAGGGTACAATGATCGGTTTAGGTTTATCTTTTGTCGTATGCAGCGTTTTATGGCGTAAAAACGAAAAGGATTTTTTATTAATGTCCTTATATTTTAATTCGGTAATATCCCTAAAATTCATTCCGTTACATTGGTAGCTGAAAAACCAAAAATCTCTGGCCTTTTCCTTAAAGCTGCCCGGTTCCAGTTTGGCGGTGTACAAGATTTTTAATTCTGACTTATCCAAAGCCTTTTTGATATTCTGCCCGGTCGGTATCTTGTATTTTTTAAATGGGTAAATATCGGCTGCGATGTTCCCTTCTTCAATGGCCTTGTTAAAGATCGCACGAAGCGGGCGTAGGTAAATGCCTACGGTTGTTTTTGACTTTTCTTCAGCCACCATCCATTTTTCATAGCGGTTCAAAAAATCTACGGTAATACTTGTAAATGGCAAGTTGGTTGCTGGTTTCTTATCCTTTCCTGCAAAGGCCAGCAGGGACTTTAAACTCAAATGATAATTAGAAGCCGTACCGCTGCGTTCGTTGCGATTTAACTCATTGATATATGTATGATAATGCGGTACCACATCGGTAGCGCTGGCCGGAGCGCCGAACATCTCCCGTTCAAATTTAGCCAACACAAATTCGCCATCCATTTTGGTGATAATATTGTTGGCCTTAACCACAATGGCATCCAGTGCGATTTTAAGCTCTTTAAAAGCTTTCTTCGGCTTGGCAGCCAAATAAGACTCATTAAATTGTTCTCCCGTTAAATATCGGTTTGTATGGTAATGCCTGATGTCGGTTCGGGATATATACAACCTTAATTTTACCGGGGCTTTTTCACCGGTTTCAATCTTCCGTTCG
>JANYAB010000355.1 GCA_025355225.1 Bacteroidota bacterium | reverse complement strand
GCAGGAGGTAATGAATGGAGCCAGGCCATTGCCTCTGTAAAACAAGCATACAAGAGTATTTACCCGGATGATGATTTTAATTACCAATTTTTTGACGAAAGTATAGCCCGTCTTTATGACAATGAGCAACGCACTACAACGCTGTTAAGTTGGGCTACTGGTTTGTCTGTCTTTATCAGCTGTCTTGGATTGTTAGGACTGGCAATGTACACTACAACCCTTCGCACCAAAGAAATAGGGGTACGCAAGGTATTAGGGGCCACGGTTACCCAGATTATGACCTTATTATCTACCGAACTGATACTATTGGTAGTCCTGGCATTTGTAATAGTTGCGCCGGCAGCATGGTGGGCCATGAATAAATGGATGCAAAACTTTGCAGACCATACGCCGGTAAGCTGGTGGGTTTTTGCCCTAAGCGGCGGGGGCATGTTACTAACGGCATTGCTTACTTTAAGCTTTCAAACTGTAAAAGCAGCAATTGCAAATCCGGTTAAGAGCCTTAGAAGTGAGTAGGCTTTAGCAGTAGCGGTGTGCAGTGCGCGGTTGGCAGTAAGCAATTGGCGGTGAGCAGTTGGCAGCAAGAAACTGTCGTCTTATTAAGGATTTAGAATTTAAAATTTAGAGTTTAGGATTTAGAATTTAGGATTTAGAATTTAAAATGTACTCCCATGATAAAAAGTTATTTCAAAACTGCGATCCGCAGTTTCAGGCACCATAAGCTTTTTACCTTTATTAACATCATAGGCTTGTCAATAGGCATAAGCGCCGCGTTGGTTATCTATTTGATCGTGCACTATGATTTCACGTTCGATAAATTTCATAAGGATGGCGACCGCATCTACCGTGTAGTTTCAAATTATTCTTTCCAGGGTGAGCCGGGCTACAATGGCGGGGTTTGCGGCCCGTTGCCCGATGCCGTAAAAAACGAAATAACAGGTTTGGAGCGCTCGGCGCCGGTTTTTACACTAGATCAATTTAGCGCGGTTATTCCTAATGGCACAAAAGCACCGGCTAAGTTTAAAAACGAAAAAAATACGGTATTGGCTGACGAACGCTATTTTAAAATTTTTCAATATAAATGGCTGGCAGGCTCGGCCAAAACCTCTTTAAAAGGGCCTTACCAGGTTGTCCTCACTTCAGATCAGGCTAAGGTGTATTTTCCATCCCTGACCTATGATCAGATGCTTGGGCGTCAGATCATTTTTGAAGATACTTTAAAAACAACAGTGACCGGTATCGTACAGCAATTTACCGGGAACACGGATTTTTATTTTAAAGACTTTATCTCTTTTATTACCATTAATAGTGCCAGGTCCTTAAGAGACCAGGTGCAACCTACCGAATGGGGCAGCACAACGTCGGCTTCTGCTTTTTTCGTTATACTGTCTCCAAAAGCCAAAGTTGCTAATATTGAGGGGCAGTTAAATGCATTACTTAAAAAACGCAACCCGCCAAGACCCGAAGATAAGGGCAACAAATCAAGCTTTAGTTTGCAACCTTTGAGCGACCTGCACTTCAATGAAAAATATGGGGCTTTTGATAACGGAAATGTTGCTAGCAAAAACACGCTCTATGGACTGTTGGTTATAGCTGCATTCCTTTTGGCATTAGGCTGTATCAATTTTATTAATCTGACCACGGCACAGGCATCGCAGCGTGCAAAGGAGATCGGTATACGCAAAACAATGGGCAGTACCCGTCCTCAGTTGATCGGCCAGTTTTTAAGTGAAACATTCTTAATAACGCTGGTGGCAGTTACTATTTCAATCGCATCAACTCCTGCTGTTTTGAAGCTTTTTTCTGATTTTATTTCGAAAAACATTACCATGAACCTTTTGGGCCAACCCGGTCTTATTGTTTTTATTATACTGTTGATCATTACAGTAAGCCTTGTTTCGGGCATCTACCCTGCACTTGTGCTATCAAATTATAAACCGGTAACAGTGCTTAAAAACCAGGCTTATAACGGCACGAATACAACCCGTAATGCATGGCTGCGTAAATCACTAACCGTTACCCAATTTATTATAGCACAGTTTTTTATCATGGCTACGTTACTGGTAAGCAAACAGATATTCTACGCATTGCACAAGGAACTCGGTTTTAAAAAGGACGCTATCGTATATATTTCCACCCCTTATAAAAACAACACTACGAGCAAAAAGCAGGTGTTTGCTAATAAAATCAAGGCGATCACACAGGTTGAGAAAGTAAGCGTCGGTGGCGCGCCCCCTGCGTCAGATCAGACCAATTCTACAGAGGTTACTTATAAAGATGGGAAAAAAGAGATCAAAACAGACCTGCAACTTAAGAATGCTGATGAAAACTACATCAATGTTTACCAGATCAAACTGATTGCCGGCCGCGGTCTGAGGATTGGCGATACCACTGGGCAAATGGTGATCAACAACACTTATGCAAAGATGCTGGGCTTTACAGACCCTGCTAAAGCTGTAGGTAAATTTATTGATTGGAATAAAAAGAATAAGGAGATAATTGGCGTTGTCGCCGATTTTTATGAACGCTCATTGCACGAACCGATTAAACCACTTGCTATCATTTATCACGGTAACCAATATAACAATGGTACTATGCATGTTGCTTTAAAACCGCAAACAGCGGGCGGAAATGAGTGGAAACAAGCGATAGCAAGTATGGAGAGGTCGTGGAAGGCGATATATCCGGATGATGATTTTCAATATAGTTTTTATGATGAAAGTATTGCCAAGTTTTACGAAAGTGAGCAACATACATCAAAGCTGCTGACGTGGGCAACGGGGCTTTCTATCTTAATAAGCTGCCTGGGTTTGCTCGGCCTTGCAATTTACACTACCGGGCGACGAACAAAAGAAATAGGGGTCCGGAAGGTGTTGGGCGCTACGGTTGCACAAATTGTTACCTTGCTTTCAACCGAACTCGTAATGCTGGTGGCCATTTCCTTTGTAGTGGTAACCCCTATATCCTGGTGGGTAATGAACCAATGGATGCAAAACTTTGCTGATAAAACAACTATCAGCTGGTGGATATTTGTTTTGAGCGGTGCAGGAATGCTGCTTACGGCATTGCTCACTTTAAGCTTCCAGACGGTGAAGGCAGCGATTGCCAACCCGGTTAAGAGTTTGAGAAGTGAATAAGCCCCACCCAACCCTCCCCGGTAGGGAGGGCTTTTAAAAGAAGGAAGATTAGATAAAAAAAGGAAATAAAAAAGTCTCCCCTACCGGGGGAGATTTAGAGGGGGCTAAACTAATGAACTATTGAACCAATAAACCTTCAAGTCATGTTAAAAATCAATCTAAAACTTGCTATCAGGAACATTTTCCGCAATAGGTTATATACGGCCATTAATATTATTGGCTTAGGTGTAGCCAGCGCATTTTGTATACTGGTTTATCTGTATGTAAAAAATGAACAGTCATTTGATCGCTTTCATCATGACCAGGACAGGATGTTCAGGGTGGAACAAACAAATATATTTAGTTCATTTAGTCGTGATAAGCCGCAAAAAAGTTTTTTTTCCTTTATGATGAAGGACGAGGAACAGAAAAATATGTTGGTAACACCGATGATCCTTGCAGGTGACCTGAAAAGGAATTTCCCTGAAATTGAAAATGCGGTGCGTATAAAAACGATGTATAATCCGATTGTACGAATAGGGAATCAAAGTTTTAAAGAAAAAGGTGAAAATGTCGCTTATGCAGACGCTGATTTTTTTAAAGCGTTTAGCTTTCCGATGACCAAGGGCAACCCGGAAACTGTACTTTCAGGTCGTAACCAGGTGGTGATCAGTGAGCAGCTCGCGAAAAAATATTTTGGAAACAATGACCCTGTTGGTAAAATTTTAAATATTACCAGTGATAAATTATTGCTGACGGTAAGCGGTGTTGCAAAGGATTTTCCGGTTAATTCAAGCTTCCGTTTTGACATTATAATACCGCGGGAGGCTGACCCTGATTATGCGCAGGAAATGAAGAATGGTACCAATGGCTTTAGCGATCTGCTTATTATAAAATTAAAGAAGAAAACGGACGCGGCCGGTTTTCAAAAAAAGGTCGACGTCTTTTCGAAACAGTATTTTAAATCACTCACCGATGAAATAGCGAAGGATAACCCTAAAGATAAACCCGAAAGTTTTCATGTTTATTTAAGGCCATTTGCTGATGCCCATTATAATCAGAGCGAAGGCTGGAACCATTATACCGATCTAAAAAATGTTTACCAGTTAGTATGCCTAACATTTATTATTTTATTAATTGCATCCCTTAATTATATTTTGCTGACACTGACCAGTGCTGCTTCCCGCTCACAGGATGTGGGCGTCCGCAAAACTATAGGGGCAGGACGTGTACAAATTATTCTGCAATATTATACGGAAACTCAATTGCTGGCATTCTTATCTGTAATTGCCGGATTCTTGCTGGCTGTTACCTGCCTGCCATTTTTCAGCAGCCTAACAGGCGCGGACCTGCAATTAGCTAACTTTTCCTTTAGTGAAATTGCATTATCATTATTTGTTTTAGCAATGCTATTGGGAATTATTGCTGGTATATACCCGGCTTTAGCTATGTCGGGCCTGAAACCACTAAGTATCATGCGCAGTTTTTCTGCTTTTCGCTTAAACCCGGTTTTGTCAAAATGCCTGGTAGTTGTACAATTCGCTATCTGCGTTATATTGATTATTTCTTCAATGGTTGTCAATAAACAAATGCGATATATTAACCAGGCCAGCATGGGTTTTGATAAAAACCAGGTGATACTTGTGCAGAATCCTTATAGCTGGGACGACAAAAGAAGCACTAACCTCCTAAAGGAAAGGCTATATCATTATGTAGCAACCGCGCCATACCTGGATGATATGACCACGGCAAATTTTGATTTTGGCGGTTATAATGAGAACGGGCACATGATTAATGGTACAAGGGTTCCCCTCCAGGAACTGAACGTGGATTACAATTATTTCTCGTTCAATAAAATCCCGATTTTAAAAGGCAGAACCTTTTCCCGTGCTATTTCAAGCGATACCGCCGAAATTAAGCTGACGAAAGAACAGACAATCCCCAAAAATTCAACCGCAAGGCATAATGTGGTTATAAATGAAACCTTATATAACCTATTGGGAAAACCGGAAGTTGGAGAGTTTAATCGGGAACTTGGCGGAGTTATTATCGGCGTGTGCAAGGATTATCACACTGATGACCTGACTAAAAAAATAATGCCGGCATACCATAAAGTAAATCCGCACTACAC
>JANYAB010000351.1 GCA_025355225.1 Bacteroidota bacterium | reverse complement strand
GTTGATTAAGTGAATAGTTGATTAGGTGAGTGGTTTATTATGTGAAATAGTTTAGACTTAATAACAACTCATCCAGCAAGTCAACCCAATCAACTCAATCTAACCCAATCAACCTAATCTAACCCAATCAACCACTCGCCAATCGCCCCAATTTATATTCAAACTAAATTACGATTTGTAATTGGCTGTGACATTTATTTTTCCTGATCTTCCCTATCTTCGGTGTAACAAGTTTTTTGCATAGCTGCATACCCGTTTTGCAGTTTTATCACCGCAACTATGGATGATTTTATTGCCGCCAGGTCTCAAATGGCGTTATCGCTCGGTTTTCATATTGTTTTTGCCTGCATAGGGATGGTGATGCCGTTTTTTATGGCAATCGCTCATTTTTACTGGCTAAAAACAAAGGACCCGGTTTATAAAAACATTACTAAAGCGTGGAGCAAAGGCGTGGCTATATTTTTTGCAACAGGGGCTGTATCCGGGACGGTTCTGTCATTCGAACTGGGCTTGTTATGGCCCAATTTCATGAAGAATGCCGGGCCAATCTTCGGCATGCCTTTTTCGCTTGAAGGAACTGCATTCTTTATTGAAGCTATCGCATTGGGTTTTTTTCTTTATGGCTGGGACAGGTTTAACCCCTGGTTTCACTGGTTCACCGGGGTTGTCGTAGGTGTCAGCGGTATTGTATCGGGCATATTAGTTGTTGCAGCCAATAGCTGGATGAACAGCCCCACCGGCTTTGATTATGTGAAGGGCCAGTATTTAAACATCGATCCCATTAAAGCGATGTTTAATCCCGCATGGTTCGAGCAGGCGCTGCATATGTCCATAGCCTCATTTGCGGCTACAGGTTTTGCCGTTGCCGGTGTGCATGCGCTCATGATCATCCGTAAAAAAAATGCCAAATTTCACTATATGGCTTTTCGCATAGCCATTGTATTTGCAGCAGTTGCTGCGATACTTCAACCCCTGAGTGGTGATATTTCAGCAAGGGATGTGGCCAAACGTCAGCCAGCAAAATTAGCTGCCATGGAAGCCCACTTTAAAACAGAAAGGGAATCCCCATTGATCATTGGCGGCATCCCGGATACAAAAAAGAAAAAAGTGTATGATGCCATCCAGATTCCCGGCTTGCTCAGCTTCATGACCTACGATGATTTTAACGCCGAAGTAACCGGGCTCGACAGGGTCCCCGAAAAGGATCAGCCCCCGGTAGCCATCACCCATTACGCTTTCCAGGTAATGGTAGGTTTGGGTATGCTGATGCTGGGACTTGCCTTACTTTATTTTTTCGCCCTGTTCAAAAAGAAGAAATGGTTCAGTGCATCGTGGTTTTTAAAATTGTTTGTTGTAGCAACTCCTCTTGGGTTTATCGCTCTCGAAGCAGGCTGGACAGTTACCGAAGTGGGTCGCCAGCCCTGGATCATACAGGGGGTAATGCGAACGGCAGAAGCAGTGACCCCAATGCCCGGCATTAGGTTTTCTTTTTACTTATTTACCGCAGTATACTTATCACTAAGTCTGGTGGTAATATTTATGTTGTACAGGCAGATAAAAATGGTTTCGAAGATGTATGATGTTGAGGGAGTTGATTAGGTTGATTGAGTGAGTTGTTGATTGGGTTGTATAAAAAGAGTTGTTGATTGGGTTAAATAAATGACTGGTTGGTTGTTGAGGTGCATTAAAAAACTCAATCAACTTAATCCAACCCAATCAACTTTAAACTAATTAAATATGTTATACGTGGTGATCGTTTTTTTATGGGTAGCACTTTTATTGTACCTGCTGCTTGGCGGGGCTGATTTTGGCGCGGGTATTATTGAATTGTTTACCTCGGAGGATAATAAAGCAAAAGCGCGCAAGACTATGTATCATGCGATCGGCCCCATCTGGGAAGCAAACCATATGTGGCTCATTATTGCTATTGTTTTCTTGTTTGTCGGCTTCCCGGTTATCTATTCCACCATGTCCATCTACCTGCATATCCCGCTGGTGATCATGCTGCTGGGTATCATAGCCCGGGGTACGGCTTTCGCGTTCAGGAACTACGATGCTGTGGTGGATAATATGCAAAAGTTGTACAATAAAATATTCGTCTATTCCAGTTTCGTTACGCCTTTGTTTTTGGGAATAATAGCAGGCAGCGCAGTTTCGGGTAAGATCGATGTGCATGCTACTACTTTCTTATCCGCTTTTATATTCAGCTGGCTCAACCTGTTCTCTGTGGCCATCGGTTTTTTTACGGTGGCACTATGTGGATACACAGCTGCTATTTACCTTGTAGGCGAAACAAATGACCCTGCTGAAAGGCGCAGGTTTGTACGAAAAGCTCTGCAAATGAATATTGCCGCTGTAGTGTTCGGCGCTTTGGTATTTATTTCTGCCGGTGCCGATAATATACCGTTGGCACAGTGGGTGTTTGGCAACCCGGTTGGCATTGCAGCAGTAGCTGCGGCTACCCTGTCGCTTATCGTGCTGTGGTATTTAATTTATAAAGGTAGGGCAAGGATGCTGCGCTTACTGGCTGGCTTCCAGGTTACTATGATATTGCTGACCACTACTTACAAGCACTATCCTAATATCGTTTTATTAAAAAATGGAGAGTATTTGTCTCTCATCGAAAATAAAGGCGCTGATAAAACTATCGAAGCGTTAGGTTGGGCCTTACTTATCGGCAGCCTGTTTATTTTACCCGCATTGATCTATTTGATCTATAGCTTTCAGCGGAAGGATTAAATTGTGGGCAAGTAATATCAGCGACGAAAGCTACTTAAAATCTCCATTCCTAAATGGGAATCTCAAATAATAGAACAATCGGTTCAATCTAATTCTAAACTTGTTCTTAGTTAATCCGACAAAAGTACCTTCATCCAAATCAATTTTGACTAAGCCTGTTCGCCTGGACTCGGGTTCTTTAACCGGTCTTTTTTCTATAACCAGTATGCTGTCGTAATAATGGAGTGAATTTACCGAATTGGTGAATGAATCAACTTTCAACGATTCTTGTTCTGAATGATAAGCATTTAACTTATCAATTAAATTTTTGGAGTACTCTATAAAGCTTCCCTTTCTCTTATGTCCTCCGCCGTACTTCTTCCAGTAAGAAGTGTGTAAATCTTCACACAAGTAAATGCCATCGGCCTTTATATGGTCAAACAACACTTCAAATGAAGTGATCTGTTGTAACATGGTATGGCCGCCATCATCAATAAGGATATCAATAGGAGGGATCTCATTTTTTACTTTTTCCAGGAAGTTTCGGTCCGATTGCGAGCCGATCAGAATTTTAATATTCTCCTCCTCCAGTTGTTTGCAATTCGGATTTATATCTATGCCGTAAATTTTGGCCTTCTCACCAAAATAATACTTCCACATTTTCAAGCTTCCGCCATAAAAGGTGCCTATTTCCAATAAAACAATTTCCTTACCCCTGTATTTGCTAAAATGCTTCTCGTAGACTTCAAAATAGTGGGTCCATTTGTCAATAATTCTGCCGGTGTTATTATTGAAATAAGTCTCTAAATCATTCATTTAATCTTAAGTTATATTCTAAACTACGTACTTTTACAGGTTAGTTGTTATATTACTTAAGAATTTTTAAGAGAAATTGTTTCTTTAACACAAAACGAACAGTACTTATGAGATTTTGCTGTATTTTATTCGCCTTACAACTTTTTGGTTCCTTTTGTTATGCCCAGGTAAGTGCCGATGGGCTACTGTGTGAAAACCGTACCAACCCTATTGGCCTGGATGTTAGCCATCCCCGCTTTAGCTGGAAATTAGTCGCCGATCGACGCAATGAAATGCAAACAGCCTACCGGGTGGAGGTGAGTGAGCATGAAAATTTTAATGGTCATGTTTGGGATTCGGGCAAAATCGTTTCTGATTCATCTGTTTTTATTACCTATAAAGGCAAGCCTTTGGTATCCGACAAAAAATATTATTGGCGGGTAAGGGTATGGGATAATGCAGGCAAAGCATCGGCCTGGAGTCTTCCTGCTTATTGGCAAACAGCATTATTTGATGTGGCTGACTGGAAAGCCAAATGGATCACTCCCGGTTATAAAGAGGACACTTTAAATCGGCCAAGTCCGCTGATGCGAAAACAGTTTGCCTTGCATAAAAAAATCAAGTCTGCGATGGCCTATATTACTGCGCATGGCATGTACGAGGCTCATATCAACGGCAAGCGGATAGGCGATGCCTACCTGACACCCGGTTGGACCAGCTATAAAAAACGCCTGGAATACCAAACCTATGATATAACCGGTATGCTTAAGGAAGGAGATAATGCCATCGGTGTGATGCTGGGCAACGGTTGGTATCGCGGGATTATTGGCTATAGTGATAAAAGCAATGTATACGGAAAGGATATCGCCTTGCTGATGCAAATCAATATAACTTATGATGATGGAAGTACCGGTTTAATAACCTCTGACGAAAGCTGGAAGTCGTCAACCGGCGACGTGCGTTACAGTGAAATATATAACGGCGAAACCATTGACCACCGGATGACCACTACCGGCTGGACAGCACCGGGTTTTAACGATGCACAATGGAATGCCGTACAGGTAATGGACTACCCCAAAAATATTTTACTGGCCACCTACAATGAACCCGTAAGAAAGCACGAGACCTTTAAACCGGTTCGTATTTTCAAAACACCTAAAGGCGAGCGTGTGATCGATTTCGGGCAGAACCTGGTAGGATGGATTGTTTTAAAAGTAAAGGGCAAGGCAGGGGATACCATCACCGTTTCGCACGCCGAAGTGTTGGACAAGGAGGGGAATTTTTATACCGCTAACTTACGAGCAGCCAAAGCTCAGGATATTTATGTGCTGAAAGGTGATGGTGAAGAAACATTCGAGCCGCATTTTACTTTCCACGGATTCCAGTTTATCCGTATACTGGGCTATCCAGGCGATGTGATATTGCCCGAGAATGTGACGGCTGTGGCCTTATACTCGGATATGAAGCCGACAGGCACCTTCACTACCTCCAATACGATGATCAACCAGTTACAGCATAATATTCAATGGGGGCAAAAGGGTAATTTTTTGGATGTGCCTACTGATTGCCCACAGCGTGATGAGCGCCTGGGGTGGACGGGCGACGCGCAGGTGTTTTCGCGCACCGCAACGTTTAATATGAATGTGAACGACTTTTTTGCCAAATGGCTGAAGGACGTAGCCGCCGACCAGACACCCGAAGGGGTGGTGCCTTTTGTGATCCCGAATTGTTTGGGGGGTACACAGGGAAGTACCGGCTGGGCCGATGTATCGACCGTTATTCCCTGGAACATGTACCTGGCGTACGGTGATAAACAGATACTGGGTAACCAATATCACAGCATGAAAGGCTGGGTGGATTACATGCAGCACCAAAGCAAAAATGATCTTTGGAATACCGGCTTCCATTTTGGCGACTGGCTGTTTTACAGCGTTGATGACGATACGGACGGTTCATCGGCCATAACGGATAAGTATTTTATTGCCCAATGTTTTTATGCGTACTCCACGCAATTACTTATTAATACAGCCAACGTTTTGAATAAGCCGGAAGATGTAACCTATTACACCGCTTTATTGAAACGGATAAAAGATGCTTTCTTAACGGAATATGTAACGGCCAGCGGGCGCCTGGTGTCGGGTACGCAAACAGCCTATACCCTGGCCCTCAATTTCGACATGCTCCCCGAATCCCTGCGTATACAAGCGGCACAAAGGCTTGTACAGAATATAAGAGCATACGATAACCACCTCACAACCGGCTTTTTGGGTACGCCCTACCTTTGTCATGTATTAACCCGTTTTGGTTATACCAACGTGGCCTATCGCTTATTGTTGCAGGAAACCTATCCCTCCTGGCTGTACCCGGTAAAAATGGGCGCAACCACCATTTGGGAACGCTGGGATGGCATAAGGCCCGATAAAAGCTTCGAGGCAGCAAGCATGAACTCGTTTAACCATTATTCGTACGGCGCCATAGGCGATTGGATGTACCGTGTAATGGCGGGAATGGATACGTACGACGATGGCGTAGGTTACAAACATATCCGTATAATGCCGCATCCTGGCAGCAATTTTACCAATGCTACCGCCAGCCTGCAAACCTATTACGGCAACGTTACTTCCGGCTGGGAAATCAAAGACGGCAAAACCTATTATACTGTCGAAATACCCAACAATACAAAAGCTGATATTTTCCTGCCGGCCAACAGCGCCGACGAGATAACTGAAGGTGAAAAAGCATTGGCATTGGATAAGGATATCACAGTTGGCAAAACAGAAAACGGGTATGTAGGATTGAAGGTAGGATCAGGGATTTATCATTTTGTGGTGACGGGATCGGTGGCTACGTCACCTTTAACGGGGTCAAAATAGATATACGAAGTTTTCAAAACTTCGTATATCTGTTCATAAGACTATGAAAATTCTTAAGACAAATTGGATCAATCTTTTAGGCGTGTTTTTAGCAGTCTTTTATTAGAAATAATTATGTTGATCCAATGTTAAGGTAGGGAAGATCTGGGTCACGAGTAAGTCAAGCAATTGCCCTGCGCTGCATCGCGCCAGACGGGGGGGGACTTTTTGGAATTTAGGCACTACTATTACAGACGATTCACACAAATAAATTCTATACATTTGAATAAAAGTAAATTTCAATATGAGGTTATTTGATTTTCTGGTTTTTTATCCAATGGCTAATTTTGAAAGAAGGAGGGTAAAAGAATTTACGTGGGGAGGTCCTCTTGATAGAGCTACACTTTTGGCCGCACTTACGACTAGTTTTCTTGTATTTGCAGGACTTGAAATTATTTATTTTTTAATGTTTAAAGTGAATATTTTAGACGTTTGGTATACTATATTCTTGTTTCTTGCTGGAAGTATATTAATGGTTCAGCTATTTGGTTATTTATACATAACAAAAAAACGATATGAATATATTACTTCATCTCAATATAAGTCTTTTACCCTAAACACTACCTTAGGGGTAACGATAAGCTTCCTACTTTTTGTATTCTCTTTTTTAGGAAGCCTGGGTATAGCTATAGTTATTGGTACTGTCATAACTTAGTAGGCGGGTTGTCCGCAGACTCGCCGACTCCCTCTGGCGTCGTATGTAGCGCGGGGGTTGAGAGGTGGGATCCTCTTGCCTTTTCCGTACCTCGTGCCATTTTGACGTATCTGTCTCATAACAATAAAACTTGCAACATTTATTTTAGCATATCAAAAAAAGCACCTGGCATTCGCCGGGCACTTTCATAATCAATAAACTGACCCAAAAGAATGATTGAAATATCTTTAGATCATTTATCAATAGGCAAACAGTAGGGTGCTGTAATTAGTGTTGTAAAATTATTTTCATACAGGAGGCAGCTTATTAAATCATCGGTTATCCTTTCAAATCTCGGTGATTAATAAAGCCCTGGCAATAACCCATATGGATAGTTTTTCTGAAGTAAATTCCGCCGGGCTAAGCGTTTGCTGGATAAAGGAAAAGATTGTTAAGAAATGAAGAGTGGTGCCAATGAACTCTTAAAACAAAGCAAGTATCCTGCTTGCGAAGCCAGGGAATTTTAACTCTCCGTTTCTTTTTGCAAAGCCTGGGATACATCACCTAATAAGTCTAATAGATTTAGTTGTATAATATCCCAAACAATGTTGTTATCAATGCCAAAATAATCATGGGCAATAACATTTCGGAAATCTTTAACCTGTCGCCAATTAATTTCAGAATGAGTTTGTTTAAAGCGATCAGGTAATCTCGCCACAGCCTCGCCTATAATCATGAAATTGTGTTCTACAGCGTGTCTTGTTTTGATGTCAGAGCAATACTGTTCGAATGAAAACCCCTTTGTGAATTCAAATATATTTTGAATGGCTTCTATGATATCATTTAACAGAACAACCGTATCTCGTTCAGACATGAATGATGTTTTTTTCAACAAATGGCAGGTAGCGCGGCTTAATACCTCTCCGGGAAACGAGGTCAACCTTAGCGTGAAAAATATCTTCCAGTTCGTGGGCGAGGGAAATGAATTCTATTCCTATTCTTCCGTTAAAATCAACCAGTATGTCAATATCACTCTGCTCATGCTGGTCACCTCTGGCATAGGAACCAAATAAGGCCAATTCGGAGATAGGATATTTTTTTTCCAGTTCCTTTTTTTGGTCTTTTAG
>JANYAB010000312.1 GCA_025355225.1 Bacteroidota bacterium | reverse complement strand
GCAGGCTGGGCATCATATTTTGCGAGAATACTATTTATATAAGCAGTAGCCGCTGCTGTGCCCGCTATAGCGGGCACAGGTTGTGTTGGTTTTACAAATTGGGTTACCACATAATCCACCTGGTTAAACGATTCCTGCATGGCGGCCTGTAGTTTAGCCCTTGCATCACCTGTAATAACACCTGTTTTTATCAACTCTGCTTCCATGTACAATACATCAGCATAAGTAATAAACCGATAAGGTGCTGCCCCCGTGCCGCTTGCTGAAGATACGCCCACAAGAGCCCCACTGCTAAATGCTCCTTGTCCATCATCATAACGACCGCCAACGGGATAAATACCCATTTCTGTAAGATAATTTTGCTGATTTTGATCTGCATTTGGACCGACGGATCCAAAATAAATGGATATAAAAGCGCCGTCTCTGTATTCTGTGGGATTTCCGGGAGGAGTATCTGGCAAAACCTGGTTAAAGAAATAATAAGGTATCCTTGGATCGGCAATGCCGGTATAGATATTGGGGTTATATCCTTTTAGTATCTCGTAGAACCAGGGGCTTATACTTATAGTTCTTTGGGAAGCAAAATATTCACTAAATCCCGGATTTCTGTCATCGGTGGCTCCATTAACTCCAAAAGGAAGGAGAAAGCTTTCTGAGGTTTGACTGATTAAATTACCGCTGGCTATCAGTGCGTTCACTTCAGTTGAAACATTTGTTATTAAACGTTGCTGAAGAAGCAGTTTTAGTTTAATTGTATTGGCTGCCTTTATCCAGTTACTTATCGATCCACCGTATATTACATCGTCTGTGCCGGGGTTCAAAGGGTTTGCAGCCGTTGTATTGTTTAAATCTGCTATGCCTTTATCCAAAAGCGTAAGTAATTGGGGATAAATAGCTGATCCTTTGTCGAACTTTGGATTTCTTACACCTGTCAACAATTGCCCTGCATCAGTAAAAGGCACGTCTGCATAAGAATCTACCATTTGGCTGAATCCATAAGCTTTTAAAATTTCTGCGATACCGGCGTATTTTAAATTTCCCTGCGTAGTGCCTTCAGAAATTATAACGTTTAAGTTTGTAATAGTCGAAATATAGAATCCGGCCCAATTGGCGGCTATATAAAAATCAGTGCCTGTAGATCCGTATTGATCCGGCCCCCCTCTCTGTGTTGTTTGGTGCATATAGGTAGCCAGGTCCTGGGACAGGCCCCCTAAGGTTCCGTTACCGAACGAAAAACTAAGAGCAAGATTCTTTTCAGCCAGTGGAAGCAATTTGGATACTGCCAGGGTGGTTGGGTTATTGGGATCAGTATTAATATCCAACTGTTTTTTACATGAAGTCATTAAAATGACAACAGGTATTATATATTTTAATTTGCGTATCATATTTCAATATTTTTAATAATTAGAATGTTACACTTAGGTTGATACCATAACGTCGTACCGAAGGTGACGAACCAAATTCTAAACCCTGGATGTTAGTTGCGCCGAAACTGTTTGTTTCCGGATCAAAGTTTGTATACTTAGGAAAGTTTGGCGCGTAATACCACAGGTTATGACCTGATAAGCTTAAATTTATTGATCCTACAGGTAATTTATTATACAACGATTTTGGAAATGTATAGCCTATAGTTATCTCTCGTAGCCGGTAAACGGTAGCATCAAATACACTAAATTGATTAGCGCCGTTTGATCCGAACGACTCTCCAAAATAAAGGTCGTTCGAACTAACACGGGTGGTATTTTTTATCTCTTTTCCTGCTGCATCCAAAATTGGTTTACCGGTATTTACATCACCGTAAACCCCCGGCAGTACCCAACTGCTAAGCCGGTCCTGGGTATCCTGCGTTACACCTCTTCCCAATTCCTGGTTTATAGTTGTTGAATATAAACTGCCGCCAATAGTAGCGTCAAAGCTGAAACGTAAGGATATCCCCTTATAATTAAGGGTGTTGCTTAACCCCAATTTATATTTGGGATTGGGGTCTCCCAGATAACCCTGATTTGGATCCTGGATATATAAACCGGTCGTCGGATCGATTAAAAAACTTCCATTGGCTTCTCTTAAATCCCTGGTGCCTCTTAAATAACCATAGGGCAAACCTGGTTCAAGGTATGGGCCAATTGTATTCTCAACGCCAAATCCACCAACGGTCAATCCAATCCTGGTAACGCCTTTCGTAAGGGAGGTAACAATATTCCGGTTATGGGTAAATGTTCCGGCAATATTCCAGCTGAATGAGTTCGATTTAAACGGAACAAGGGTTAATTCTATTTCTACCCCCCTGTTGTTGATCGAGCCGAAGTTGGTATACAAAGAAGTGAATCCCGAGGATGGTGGGGTTGGTAAGGATGCCAGCTCTGAGCTAGAATTCTTATTATAAAAAGTGAAATCTAACCCTATTCTGCTTTTCCAAAAGCTTAATTGAGTACCTATTTCAAATTCCCTGGAAAATTCAGGCTTCAAATTCGGGCTACTTGCTGATACATTAAAAAAACCCGTGCTTTGGCCTAAGAAATTACTTCCAATTACAAAAACATTGTTAGTGGCGTAGGGGTCAGCGTCGTGCCCCACTTTTGAATATCCAGCCCTGATCTTACCAAAATCGAGGATGTCAGATTCCATTTTTAAAGCGTCGGTAAACACCAGCGATCCGTTTGCAGAATAGTAGAAATAACTGCGCGCATTAACCGGTAAAGTCGACGACCAGTCATTGCGCCCTGTCAGCGTCAAAAACGCCCAATCTTTATAACCTAAGTCGATATTGGCAAAAGCGCCCATTAACCTTCTTCTTGAATAAAAATCAATTCCGAAAATTTGCTGCGAGGTGTTTGTTAACTCGTAAATGCCCTTTGTTACAAATTGGTTGCCTGTTTCCTGGTTCCGGGTATTTGTTCGCTGGTTATATTCAAAGCCGATAACGGGTTTGATTGTAAAATTTTTAGATATTGTCGGCTTAAAAGTTAATAACGTTGTCGATTCAATTTCCTGGTTCCGAACGGCGTCAACCGTAAGGCTTCCCAAACCGGCAGCAGCTCTTGAGCCAATATCAATAAGCTCTCTTCGGTTTAATGTATTTACGTTTGTCCCAAGGGCAAACGAAAGGTTTGCCCATTTTGTTAAATCCTTATCAGCCTTAAAATCAGCAATAAACCGTTCCTCGGCTGTATTGATGGTATTATGAAGGGCCGACCAGCGGGGGTTATCAAATTGTGAGCCCCCATTAGGCGTCAAACTATTACCGTTCAGATCCTGAAAAGGCAAATTTAAATCCCAGTTCCGTGCTAAAAACAACGTCCTTGCAAACTCCGAAGGAACGCCGCCTATCTGGTTATCTCCATAAAAACCGCCAATCTGGGTGGATCGTGTATAGCTGGTGTTGGCGTGTAGGTTAATGCCGTTATTCAATTTAGAAGTACCGCCCAAAGCAAAGCTTGATCTGTTGTAATTTGAATTGAGTAAATACCCACTTTGATTTAGTTGCGAACCAGTGGCAGATACGGCATTTTTCTCGTCGCCTCCATTAATGGATACAGAATTTTCATATACAGCACCAGTTTTAAACAAGTCCTTCACATTGTTTGGATAGGCTTTATAAGGTACCGTTGCTCCCGGGAAGAGATTTGGATAGGCTGCTTTATAATCCGGCCATACCGGTATAGTGGTTAGAGATGTAAATGCCGGTCCCCACGAACCGTTCGCATTTGCGTAGTTACCTTGCGTACCTGCACCATAAAGGTTTTGATAAACGGGCAAATTGGCCACCTGTTCGGCTGATGCAGAACTCCTATAGGTAACTTCAAACCCTTTTCTACTTCTGCTGGCGCTTCCGGATTTAGTAGTAATTAAAATTACACCATTTGACGCTCTTGAACCATACAA
>JANYAB010000277.1 GCA_025355225.1 Bacteroidota bacterium | reverse complement strand
CAAACCTGGTTATTGTCCACATAATGCAGGACTATAGCATTGGGCCCTGAAGCAATGATGGGACTATAAGCATGCCCCGTGGCCCGCTGTTTTAAAAATTCATGTGTTACCTCCGCTTCGATCTCGTATTCGGCAACTCCTGGCTTTACAAAATTCAAAACGCGTGTAAAGGCATCTTTGGTAATCGCGCAAGCCTTTTTGGTCAGTTCAACTTCAACATCGGATTTCACTGCGCGCAGATCGCGCAAAATAACTGCCGAACGTTTATAATGGTGCAAAGGATACTTTTGCCGTAACTGCTCAAACAATCTTATATCACGGTAGGGCACCGAATAGCTGTAGCGATCATTTTCATTTGTATTAATATATATATTATCGGCATAATTTATTATTGTGTGTAAAATAGTATCAAATTCGGTAAGCCAATATATATTATCTATACCTGATACGGTTTTTGCTTCGGCTTTGGTATACTTATGCCCTTCCCATACTGCAATGTGTTCGTCAGTTTGTCTTAAAAAGAGTACTTCTTTGTATAACGGATTAGGACAATCTGGATATAATACCAGTATACTCTGCTCCTGGTCGACTCCTGTCAGATAAAAAAAATCGGCATTTTGTTTAAAAAGGAAGCTTTGGTCTCCATTTTTTGGGAACTCATCATTGGAGTGAAAAATGGCAATAGAGTTGGATTTTGTTCGCGAAACGAAATTTTTTCTATTATTTGTAAATAAGCAAGGACTAATAGGTAGGTATTTCATGGATATTAATATTATTTATTTTTATAAAACAATTTTTTTTATTTATTTGTATTATGTATTATAAAATTTGGAACAATGTTTGGTATTGAATTCAAACATAATTACTAATTTTGGAAAAAAAATCACAATTAAATTTGTTTAATCTTAAAACTATGAAGTATTCTACATTAAAAAAAACAGTCGCTTTATCATTTGCGTCTTTGATGGCTGTGGGAGTGGCAAATGCCCAAACTACCACCACCACCACTGATACAGCGAAAACGTCGTCTGACGTTACCACTGCCAAGGTATTTGGTGGCCGGTCACAGTACAACACATTAAGCGTTGGTGTTAACATTGGTGTTACTTCACCTTCTGTTGCGACCGGCGGTGTTAATACTTTTAATCACAACCAGCCGGATTTAGGCTATGGTATTAGCGTAAGGGATCAATTGTCTCATGGTTTCGGTCTGCAATTAGATTTGCATGGTGGAACCGTAGAAGGCAGTGATAAAGCTCAATTTGGTAATCCGGGATATACTTATGATCCACAAACGAAACTTAACGTAGGAAGTTTCAAGACTCCATTTATGTCAGCTACATTGAGTGGTATTGTAAACGTTGGTTCCCTTAGCTTTCTGCATCGCAAAAACGGCGTTAATTTCTTTTTAACTGGTGGCGCCGGTTTAGCTTGGTATGCTCCTGCACTTTACGCTGACAATGCTCAAACCCCCCCCGCTCTTCTTGATTACAAACATCATGCAGGTACTAACCAGAACGATACATGGGTTAAAGAGTTAGTACTTCCTATAGGCGCGGGAGTTAAATTTAAACTAAGTGATGCACTTGCCCTTAATTTGGGATATACTGAAAACTTTGTTGATGGATTTAATTTTTCGGGCGTTCATGCAGGCTATCCTGCTGAAAACAAATATGCTTATGGTTACGCTGGTTTAGAATACACTTTCGGTCCGAAATCAAAACCGAATCTGGATTGGGTAAACCCAGTGGCTATGATGTATGACGAGTTGTATGATGCAGCTCTTCGTCAGGAAGTTGAAGCTTTAAAAGGACGCGTTGGCAATGTTGAAAATGCTGTTAACGACCTGAAGAAAGATTCTGATGGTGATGGTGTTTCTGATCAATTCGACAAATGTCCAAATACGCCTGCAGGTACAGTTGTTGATGGTTCAGGTTGTCCTATTGTGTTCCCTAAAATCGATACATCTTTATTCGTAAGGAAAACGCTTCCAGGTGAAGTTAAAGTAGGAGCATACTCAAACATTCAGTTTGAATTTGATAGTTCAGTATTAAGAACTTCATCTTACCCTGCATTAGATGCTACTTCAGCTGATCTACGCTCAAATGCCGGCAAATCTATTGAATTAGATGGTTTCGCTTCATCTGAAGGTACTGCTGCTCACAACCTGCGCTTATCAAAAGACCGCGCTAACTCAGTAAAAACTTACCTGGTTAACTCTGGTGTTGATTCTAAACGTTTGAAAGTGAA
>JANYAB010000276.1 GCA_025355225.1 Bacteroidota bacterium | reverse complement strand
CAAAATTTCGAAATTAACTTGCTGCTTACGGTGTTTTAAAAAATGAAAACGACGAATGTCCGTATTTTCGCTGTTCTGTAAATGCGGGGTGGTTGCTTAGGTTTTGAAATGATTGGTGTTCAACTATAAGCATCCCGCCGGGTAACAACAGGTTTTTTTCAAATATGATCTTAGCTATTTCGGGTATGCGGTTCAGGTCATAAGGCGGATCAGCAAATATGAGATCGTATTGTTCCGTTTCCAATTCGAGGAATTTAAAAACGTCTGCTTTATAGGTTTTTATTTGTTCCAGGTTATGCTGGCGGGCGGTATCTTTAACGTAATTGATGCAATGTATGCTTCTGTCAATCGCTATAACTTGACTTGCACCTCGTGACGCAAATTCAAGCGAGATATTTCCAGTTCCGCAGAACAGATCGAGCACCTTAATATTTTCAAAATCAATCTGGTTTTGCAGAATATTAAACAGCGCCTCTTTTGCCAGGTCGGTGGTGGGACGAACAGGTAAGTTCTTTGGCGGATTAAGCCTTAACCCTTTTAAAGCGCCTCCGATGATCCGCATAATGCTAAAGCGGTAAGTGATAATACCGATTGAGAAGGAATTTGTCCGGGCAGATCGATTGTTTTCAAATCGTTCAGTTCAACCTTATTGAAAAATTCCCTTAAACGGCGACAGTTTTTATCATTTATTTCAACGTCGCCGCTTAAAACCAGGGTGATATGATGAGGCTCCAATTGAAGTTCCTGGGCAACAAACGATGTGAAATAAACCAATTCGTCTTTGTTCTTGAACTCGAAACTGTTATAAAAGCGCAATTTATTTTCCTGTAAATTGAGTAATTCCACTTTATTTATGTCAATATTTAAATAAAGATTCTCCTTGGGTGGATTACTAAGGGTTATAGCCTTCATCCAACCTTTTGCAGAAAAAACAACGTTTTTTACATCAAATTTATCTGCAATGATCGCCGTAATGCCTTCGTCAACTTTGTAAATTACCTGGTTTTCAGTATCCAATGGTTGAGAAAAAACCTTTTCATTGGCTTTGACATCAAGGAAACGGGCAAAATCAGTAATATGATCCGGGCTGAATAGGCTCATAGGCATAAAAGTAAAGCCATTCTGGGGTAAACCAATTATCCGCTCCCTGTAATGGGCGGATAATAAGTTATTTTCACCTGTTACTTCCGTTAACTCATTCAGGTCTCGTTTTAGTTCAATTGCGAGCAGCTTGTTTTGACCAATTACAGCGTACGAAAACGTAGAAGGGTCAATTTGGATCAACAAAGTATTTCCCCCGGCCTGCTCTGGCTCAAAGTCATTATCGCGGTAATAGGTTTTGTGGTTATTCATGCGGTTATGGCAAAAGTAATATTTTTTGAATTACTTAATTAAGATACTTATAAGCATTTTTGCGTGTGCCGTCAACAGACCATATCCGCAAAGCATTTCCACACGAGCCTACCGGTCAGCAACTGGAATTATTTGATCGTTTGCATGCCTTTTTACTAAGCGACAATGGTGACGAATGCTTTATACTGAAGGGCTATGCAGGTACCGGCAAAACCACAGTATTAGGCGCACTGGTAAAAGCATTGAAATATTATAATTACAAATCAGTTTTGCTGGCGCCTACGGGCCGGGCTGCCAAAGTGATCACTAATTATTCGGGCCGTAAAGCTTTTACTATTCATAAACGCATCTATCGTAAAAAATCAACCCTTAATATCGATGATGCGTTTAAATTAGCGGATAACCTGGCTACTGATACACTATTTATTGTTGATGAAGCCTCTATGATATCCGATGAGGTTGCAGGCAATAACCACCAAACCTTGCTGCATGACCTGGTTAGCTATGTTTATAACACCAAGAACTGCAAGCTGATGCTTGTTGGCGATACGGCCCAGTTGCCGCCTGTAGGAGCCGATAATAGCCCGGCCCTGGATCTGGGTTTAATGAAAAAAACATTTGCGGTGGATATATTTAGTTTTGAACTGACGGATGTATTACGCCAGGAAAAAAGCTCTGGGATATTGCACAATGTAACCGCGATGCGCGACATTATCCGCCAGGGAAAAGTAGCAACGCCGCATATCATCACAAAAGGATACACGGATGTTTACCGGATGACGGGGGAGCGTTTAGAAGAAGGGCTTAATTATGCTTATAACAAATATGGCTATGACGGTACACTGATTGTTTGTCGTTCCAATAAAAACGCTAATTTATATAATCAGCAAATCCGTGGTCGTATTTTGCTGCGCGAAGAAGAGCTTACCGGTGGCGACCAGGTGATGGTAGTGCGGAATAACTATTTTTGGCTTCAGGAGCAGGAGGAGGGGAGTACGGGCTTCATTGCCAACGGTGATATAGCCCGTATAAAAAAGGTGCGCCGGTTTGAAGAAATGTACGGTTTCAGGTTTGCAGACGTACAATTGGAGTTTATTGATTATGCAGAAGATCCGGTGCTGGACTGTAAAATACTGTTGGATACGCTTTACTCGGAAGCGCCTGCCTTACCCCCGGCAGAACAGAAACGCTTTTTTCTTGAAGCGATGAAAGACTACGATCATATTGTAAACCGAAAGGCAAAACTGGATGAGCTGAAACTGAACCCTTATTACAACGCCCTGCAAATAAAATTCGCATACGCTGTTACCTGTCATAAAGCGCAGGGCGGACAATGGGATGCCGTATTTGTTGACCAGGGTTATTTAACCGAAGAGATGATCAATATGGATTTTTTACGCTGGTTTTACACAGCCTGCACAAGAGCCTCAAGGGAGTTGTTTTTGGTAAACTTTAATGAACGGTTCTTTTAGTTCCTGATCGATGGTTCATAAGTTGGAAGTTCAACCATGCACTACAAATAAAAAAAACTACTCAACCAAAGGTAATTTAATAATAAACGTTGATCCTTTTTTTTCTTCGCTGATCACACCAATAGTGCCTTTGTGATTTTCAATAATCTGGCGGGCGATACTTAAGCCAAGGCCTGTAGACTGTTCGCCCCTAAGGCCAGGCCTGCGTGCCTTTGAGAAACGTTCGAAGATATGAGGGAGCATATCCGCCGGGATTCCCAGGCCATAGTCCCTTACCTCTACTATCGCCTGTTCATTTTTTACGCTTAAATAGATATCAATCTTGTTATTATCCTTTGAGAATTTAAGTGCGTTAGTGATCAGGTTGTCCATCACCCGTTGAAATTTCTCAGCATTTATCTCTACATAAACCTGGTTTTTTGAACTGATAAGAACTATCGTTTTGGCATTTTTCTGAATTTTCCATTCACTGATAACGCTTTTTATAAAATGATTAAGCTCAGTCCGTTGCGTTTCAATTATATTGATATTTTCGTTGTTTGCAGCATCAAGCAAATCAGCAATTATTCCGCGGGCTTTACCACAAGAGGTCTTGATCATATCGAGATTTTCCCGGGTATCATTATCAACTTCTTCCATTTCCATCATCATGGCCAGGGTTTCTATCGCCCCAATAGGGTTGCGCAGGTCATGAGCCACCATACCTAATATTTCGTTTTTGAAGGCAGCCGCTTTTTCAATAGCAATATTTTTTTCGCTGATATCGACCAGTTGAAAAAAGTAACTGGATTTATAGGAATAAAAATATCGCGAAATAAAATAGAAACAGAAAAGCAACGTCACTGATATTATTTGGTTATATACCATCTCCATCGCCTCGGCTTGGGTAATGTATAAAAGGCTGGTAAATAGTATCTCAACAAGAACAATCATCAATATGGTTTCATCATTTTCAAAAACAAATACCACGCTGATAATGCTCAGGGCTGTCAAATATAAAGTTAAGGCATTTCGGGGATCGGACGTGGCAATAAAACTCGAAAACATCCCGCAGGAAATAATATAAAAGGAAAACAAAAAAACAAAAATGCCCATAACAAGATTTGCTTTTTTTTGTTTTTTGTATAAGTATATGAGCCCAAAGCTAGCCAGGAAGAAAATAGGGGTTATGCCAATGTAAAGCCAGTTTGTTAAATTAAATTCAGGGTAATTTTGTGCCCGTGTCAGGCTTTCAGGGAAAACAAAATAAAGTATACGTAATATTAAATTCAGGATAATAAAAATAAGGCTGCCAGTTCTTATAGCAACCAGGTTTT
>JANYAB010000229.1 GCA_025355225.1 Bacteroidota bacterium | reverse complement strand
GGAAATTAAGAGACCCCTACTTTATTTAAATAACTATTCACATATCCGCGCGGAGAACTGCCCATAATACTTTTAAATACACGGTTAAAATTGGTGAGACTGGTAAAGCCGCATTGATAAGCTATTACCGAAATGCTTTCGTATTTATTGTCGGTTAGTTTTTTGCAGGCCTCGTTAATACGCATCCCGTTCAGGAAGGACACAAACGTGTGGCCGGTATGCTTTTTAAAATAACGGCAAAATGCCTGTGGTGTCATGCAGGCTTCGCGGGCCACATCATCAAGCATAACGGACTCGCTGTAGTGCTGTAATATGTAGTTATAAATATTACTTACCCTTATCCCCTCGCTCTCGGTAATGCCAGGTGAGTTACCTAATGCAGATAAGGATTCAGGTTTGGTTTTGACACTAAACAATATCTTTAACAGCTGTAAAAACTGTATCATTTGATCGGGGCCTGCGGCGCTTTGAATTGCTAACATTGTGCGTGATACATTTTCTACATATTCTGCCGGCAGCTTAAAGCCCTGGTTGTGCTGCTGAATAAAACCTTTGAGCGCCTTCATTTCCGGCAGATCGAACAAAGAAGAAAGGCCGCCGTTCGGGTCAAAAAAAATGGTAAGGGTTTTAATTCTCTTTTTATTGCCCGGCTGAAAATACTGCGGGCTGCTTTTAAAAAGATGGGGCTGATCAGCGCCGATAAGGTAAATTTCCCCTTCCTTAAAAGCGTGCATGTTATTGCCCGCTATTAGCGTGCCCTCGCCGGCTTGTATCCAGGTTACCTGTGCTTCCTTATGCCTGTGAAAATGCGGGTAAAAATGGGGTAACTCGTCGTGCTGGGCAATAATACTCTTATCATGAGCTACGGGTATGGTGAACTGTAAAACTTTCATTTAGACACCGGGATTAGGCCGATTAGACAAATATTAACATTATAAATTATATTTTTAATAAAAGAGGTTAAAATATGAGAACAATAGGTTGTTCAATTAGATAGTTAAAATAATACTTTCATCGTATTTTCATAATACTGCTTTAGTTTTGGGTGTCACCACTTAATTATCGTTAAGGACATATTCATAATTTAACCACCGATATGAAATTATTAAGCATTTTATTGGCAACATTCTTTCTTTCAACCGCTACCTGGCTTGGGGATTTTAATGCGGCCACTACAGAAGCCACAAAAGAAGATAAACTTATCCTGATCAATTTTTCGGGATCGGACTGGTGCGGTCCCTGCATCAGGCTCAGAAAGGAAATACTGGAATCGTCCACTTTTGAAAATTACGCCAAAGATCACCTGGTATTGGTGCGGGCAGATTTTCCGCGTCAAAAGAAAAATCAATTAGATGCAGCACAGGTAAAACGCAACGAGGCTTTAGCTGATAAATACAATCCCGAAGGAAAATTCCCTTTTACTTTGCTCGTTGATAAAAATGGCAAGATATTGAAATCTTGGGACGGGTTTCCTAATGAATCGCCGGAAGCATTTGTTTCCGATATTAACCCTATTGCTAATGCAAGTCACTGAAACATTAACCAATATGCCAACTGTTCACAAGCGCGTTCTGCGTTTGATGGGGAACCGGTTTGAGATCAGCGTTGTTGGAGATGATGCGCTATTGGCAGAAGATCATATTGATAATGCCATAGCCGAAATCAGAAGGATCGAAAAACTGCTCACCACCTTCAGCGACGACAGCCAAACTAACGAGATCAACCGCAATGCTGGTATACAACCCGTAAAAGTGGATGAAGAGGTTTTTAATCTTATAGCCCGTTCATTAAAAATATCGGAGCTTACCCAGGGCGCATTTGACATTACCTATGGCTCGATTGACAAAAGCTTGTGGAACTTTGATGTAAAAATGAAGCAGCTCCCAGATCCGGAAACAGCACGCAAATCGGTGAGCCTGATCAATTATCGCAATGTAATACTGGACGCTTCAAACACCACCGTTTTTTTAAAGGAAAAAGGGATGCGGATTGGTTTTGGGGGCATCGGCAAAGGTTATGCCGCTGACCGGGCGAAGCTTATTTTACAGGAATTAGGCGTTAAAAGCGGAATAGTAAATGCCTCTGGCGACCTGGCGACCTGGGGGACTCAGCCCAACGGCTATCCCTGGACAATAGCAATTGCTGACCCAGATCATAGTATATCTCCTATTTCGACGCTAAAGATCAGCAATATGGCTATTGCTACTTCCGGTGATTATGAAAAGTATGCTATCATTAACGGTAAAAAATATTCGCATACCATTGATCCCAAAACAGGATTGCCGGTTAGTGGTATTAAAAGCGTTAGCATAATTACACCAAGCGCCGAACTGGCGGATGCTATGGCTACGCCGGTTATGGTAATGGGTGTTAGGGTAGGGTTAAATCTCATTAACCAGCTAAAGCACATAGCGTGCATCATCATAGATGATTATAACCAGATACACAGTTCGAACAACATTAATATAAAACTCTGACATGATAAAGAAAGCCCGTGTTTTTTTGCTGCTGATATTTTGCCTGGGCTTAGCCGGCATTTTATCGTCCTGCAGTTCGGTTAAGGCATACCAAAAAAACCGTATAAACGACACTGACATGGAGCTTTCGGCGCGCAAATCACAAAAGTTTGAACAAAGCTTCCAGCTTTACCGCGAAGGTGCCTCAGGTGCCAATGGCGGCAAAAGCGGTGGCGGCTGCGGCTGTAATTAAGGCTGAATGCGAGTGCCTGAACGCGAAATAGAAATCTTAAAACACTTCCGAAATCGGTATTCCGACTTCCGATTTTATTTTATTGATCTGACTAAATGAAGAAAATATATTTAGGTGTTCTGGCTCTTTACATGAGCATATTGGCATCCCATGCACAAACAACGCAACCTGTTAAGGATAGTACTAACAACCATAAGGATAGCACGAATTACCAGTCGCGCCAGCTAAAAGTTGACGAAGTGAATTTCGTTTCGGCCTATTATCATCAAAACGGTAGTCACTCTGCAGTAACCGGTGGCATAGGTACCGAAGACCTGACCGATTTTGCCAATACACTGGATGTGCAGCTTTCAAAGCTCACCAAAAACGGACATAAAAACACCTTCCTTTTTGAGTTGGGTGTGGATCATTATACCTCAGCTTCATCAGATAAGATCGATCCTAATGGCTTTTCGTCAGCCTCGCGCCAGGATACAAGGGTATACCCATCCCTGAACTGGACCAACTCCAATGAAAAAACCGGCAATGCTTTTGGTTTGACGGCCTCTTACTCGCACGAGTTTGACTATCAATCATTTGGCGGCGGCCTGAATCTGACCAGGGTTTCAGCTGACAAGAATACAGAGTTTGACCTTAAGGCAACAGTTTTCCTGGATACGTGGAAAGTAATTTTACCAGTAGAGCTACGACCGATAACTTATGGATCAGGATCGAACCGGGATGACAGGCCGGTTGATTATAAACCCCGAAACTCGTTCAGCGCAGCATTCTCACTTTCGCAGGTTATCAGTACGCGACTGCAGGCGTTGCTCATCGTCGAGCCGTCCTACCAGCATGGGCTATTGGCAACTGATTATCAGCGGGTATATTTTAACGGCAATTTCGCAACAGGTGTCGGGCCTTTTAACGACGTTTTTAACGAGCGTATCGAGAACCTACCCAACAGCCGGTATAAATTACCGATTGGTGCGCGCTTGAATTATTTCTTAGACGACCATTTCGTTGTACGTACTTTTTTCCGCTATTACATGGATAACTGGGGCATCAAGGCCAAGACAGCCGAAATTGAAGTGCCGATTAAGTTCACCCCATTTGTTTCCGTTAGTCCTTTTTATCGGTATACCGACCAGCAGGGAACAAAATACTTTGCTCCTTACGGGCAACACAGCGTAACTGAAACGTATTATACCAGTGACTACGACCTATCCACTTTGACCAGTAACTTCATGGGCCTCAGTTTGCGGCTTGCTCCGCCAAAAGGAGTTTTCGGCATACAACAACTAAACACGCTTGAACTTAGGTACGGTCATTATATGCGCTCGACGGGATTAAACAGCGATATACTGACGCTTGCATTGAAATTTAAGTAGATCAGCCTGACTTCCAATGAATTCTTTTAAAAAAAGACTTAAAAACTCACAAAAAACGTCTTAAATACTCTTAATTTTTTTTCTGTATAGTTACTTTTATTTACCTAAAAGATAAATTATTAAATTAATAAATAATCATGGGTTATTTATCAAATTTTGGTAGAAATAATTAACTAAAGATTACTTTTTTATATAACTTTTGGCAATTTATTGCCAAAGTTATATTGTAACATTCACTAAAAGCAGTGCGTACAAGAAACTTTAAGCAAGTCGGAATTGATTTAGAATTCTGATCGGGAGGATTAATTACAGTGAAAGAGACGATACTACGATTTTTTTTTGTTACTATATTGGCGTTAATATTTAATAATGCCAATGCTGTCAACTACTCCTGGACAGGCACGGGCGTTAACACTAACTGGAGTAACAATGCTAACTGGCTACCAAATACAGGGCACCCCTTAGCTGCGGATAATGCAACCATACCAGCCACAGCAAATAAACCTACAGTAGATGTTGCATCCGCTTGCAAAACGCTTACCATTTCGGGCACTACTACCATCACTTTATCAGCATTACTTACGGTAAGCAATGGCGCTACGATTAATGGTAATTTAACATTTGCAGGTACAAATTCGGCATCCATAGCTGGCGCAAGTACTTTTGGTTTTAACATATCACTTGTAATAGGCGCCAACAATACTATTTCTTTCCCTGCAGCTTCTACACTGACGCTTGGGGGTAATAATTTAAATACCATCACAAATAACGGCACCCTGCAGTTTACAAGCAGTACGCTTTCCATGAGCTTTCAAACGGTACTTACCAATAACGGTACATGTACTATGAGCCTGTCTACCGTCAATTTAACCTCGAATAACGCTACCATCGCCAATACAAAATCTTTTACTGCAACTTCAACTACTTTTAACTTAACCGGCCAGCAAGCTGCTATTACCAACTCCGGTGCGGCGGCGACTTTTTCACTAAGCGCATCCACGGTTAACATGCCTGTCGCCAATAATCAGATCAACATCACTAATTCCAGTAGTGCAACTTTTACGGCAAATAATAATTCGGCAATAAATATAGGAAGCTACCAGGGGTACATAAATAATTCAGCAACTTTTATCGCCGGCACTTCCGGCTCTGCTTGTACCATCACATTTACAGGTCAGGGAAATGCTGCCAGTCCATACTCCATAACCAATACCGGTACGTTTACGGTGGGTTCAACCTCTGCAATCAACGCAACAGGTACCGATAATACAAATCCTATAAAAATAAATAACGTATCGGGAACGTTCACGTTGCAATCAGATGTCAATGGTTCTGCATCTATTGGCCAGTTGGGAGCCGGTTCATCTTTTGTGGGAACCTTTAAGGTTGAACGTTATATCACCGGAAATAATAATATTTCTTATCGGGGTTATCGTTTT
>JANYAB010000209.1 GCA_025355225.1 Bacteroidota bacterium | reverse complement strand
TGCTAAAAAGCGAACAAGAGGTATTTAATGCCGCAGCAAAAACCATCAACCCCAATAAAAAACCAGTTGATGTGTACCATGATATACAAAAAGAACACCCCACAGCCGGGAACCTGATCCCCGAAGCAAAGAAGAATTTAGAAACAATACGTCAGTTTTTGATCGATAAAAATATTGTTACCATGCCGTCGTCGATCAGAGTAAAGGTAGAAGAAACCCCACAGTTCGCCAGGGCCACCAGTACGGCTTCGATGGATACGCCGGGCCCCTTCGAGACCAGGGCAACAGAAGCTTATTATTATATTACCCCTGTTGACCCTAAGTGGACCACGAAGCAAAAAGAAGACTGGCTATCGCAATTTGATTATTATACCACAGACAATGTCACCATCCACGAAGCATATCCAGGTCATTATACGCAGTTTTTGCATTTAAACGCTTCACCAGCCACCAGGATCGAAAAGATATTTGCCAGTTATGCCTTTGTCGAAGGCTGGGCGCATTACTGTGAAAAAATGATGGCCGATGAAGGTTATGGCCATAATGGCGACACCGTAAGGGCTGCTAAATACCGCCTTGCACAATCCGGAGATGCTCTGCTTCGCTTATGCCGACTGTGTGTTTCTATTAAAACACATTGCCAGGGAATGTCGGTAGATGATGCCACAAAGTTTTTTATGGACAACTGGTACCAGGGCGATAAACCATCGAGGCAGGAAGCATTGCGCGGCACTTTTGACCCGGGATACCTTTTTTATACTATAGGTAAACTGGAGCTGCTTAAACTTCGCGGAGATTACAAAAAACAAGAAGGGGCAAATTTCTCCCTCAAAAAATTCCACGATGAGGTATTAAATCATGGGATGCCGCAAATTCGCATGCTGCGCGAGTTGATGTTAAAAGACAAAAGCACGTGGGGCGATATATTATGATTGCAATTTTATGATTACACCGATTTATTTAGTGATTTCACAGATAATCGGTGTAATCCCAAAAATCGGATTTAATTGCCAAAAATAGTTGGTAAAACCCTGGCATTTCATTGATTCACAGCACGGTACATTACTTTAATTGAATCGGTTCAATTTGGTTTTTCCACTCGATTAAATGAGCAAAAAAAGCTCTTTTTTCCTTAAAAAAAGTCTAATTCTTAATTTCAAACTTCCGAAATCGAACCTCCGCACTCCGCATTTTTTCTATTGCCCATTTAATCTCTGCAATTTGCGTTTATCAGGCGGCAGCGCCATAAATTTCTTATAGGAATCATTAATGTAAGCAGCCAGCGATTCGCTGTTATTGCTCGTTATAAATGCGTAGGTAGGGCGGTATAGCGTCATAAAATCTTCCAGGTCCTGCCCTTTTAATGGGGCTATACTACCTACATAAACCCTGTTAAATACCTGGTCTACCTTTCGTTCCTGCTCTTCGTGTTCAAAATAATGTTTCAAACGACGGGCATTCCGGGCGTCTTTGCTAAACCAGCTTGAGGGGGACAGGGGATAAACCTTGCTCCTGGTATACACTTCAGGGTATTCTTTGTGCGGATCGAAAGCTGTTCTTGAACCTGTAATATCCACGCCGCGCAGGGAGATGGTGAGCGTTTTCAATTCTACATGCACAGGTGTAAAATCTACCACGTATAAAGTATCAGCTCCATAATTTGGCGCGGAAAAGATAAGTATATGACCGGTTTCTGTTTTGATCTCAAATTTTCCTGATTTATCAGTTAGGGCAATTTGTTTATTCGTGATGTCTCTGACAAATACATTCGGAAGTTTAGTTCCGCTGCCTGATTCGTACACGGTGCCCTTTAACAGAACCTGGGCATGCAGACAATTACCCAACAATAAGATCAATGCAAGTAAGTAGAGTTTTTTCATGGCAGATTAAATATCGGTAATTATAGTTAAAAACCGCTTATTGATATGAATAGTTTGGGAATTTAACACTTTATTTAACACTTGGGAAAACAAACAATGTTTCTTGCTTCTCGCATCTTGATTCTCATTTCTAATAAACCCGGCACAACAAACCCTTCAGGTATTCGCCTTCGGGGAACGATGCCCTTACAGGGTGGTCCTCCGGCTGGCAAAACTGGTAAATAAACTGCACTTCCTTACCGGCATCAAGGGCGGCCCAGGCAAGCACCTGCTTAAAAGTGTCGATATCCATAGCGCCCGAGCAGGAAAAAGTAGCTAGTAATCCTCCACTGCTCAGTAACAGCATGCCCATACGGTTAAGGTCCTTATAGGCGCGGGATGCCTTGTTGAGCGATGAACGCGACGGCGCATATTTTGGCGGATCTAATATCACTAGGTCGAATTTTTCGCCCTGCTCCCTCAACAATCTTAATTGCTTATTTACATCAGACTGTATTGCCGTAGTTTGAGAAGCATTAAAGCCATTTAACTGAATATGCGTCCTTAATGTTTCAATAGCCAATGCCGAACTATCTACACTGGTAACCGATTCAGCGCCGTTTTGCAGGCAATTGAGTGTAAATCCTCCCGTGTAGGAAAAGCAATCCAATACTTTTTTCCCTTTAGCATGTAAAGCAACAATGTGCCTGTTATCGCGCTGGTCACAATAAAATCCTGATTTCTGTCCCTCCGCGATATTGATCCCATAATTGATATTATTTTCAAGCACTTTCACTATTTCGGTGGGATGTTTGCCCGCGAGTACTTTATTTATCGTTTGCAACCCCTCATGCGCGCGTGACGAGGCATCGCTTTTGTCAAAAATTCCTTCAGGATTCAGCAGTCTTTGCAATTCATCGATAATTACTGGCAGCATCTTTTCAATACCAGCGGTGAGCACCTGTACTGCCAGGTAGTCCGCATATTTATCTACAATCAATCCCGGCAGATAATCTGCTTCGCTAAAAATAAGCCGGCAAGTATCATTTTTATCCCCTAATATATTGCTGCGACTGGACACCGCCAAAGCAACCTTTTTACGGAACCAATCCTCATCAATAGCCACGTTTTGGTCCCACTCCAATAATCGCAATGCAACCCTCGACTGGTCGTTATAAAAGCCATAAGCCATAAAATCGCCTTTATCATTCAGCAACCTGACTATATCTCCATTGGCAGGTTTGCCTTTTACGGTTTCAATGGCCCCAGAAAACAACCAGGGATGACGCTGAAGAACAGCCTTTTCCTTACCTTTTTTTAATATCACATCCACCATGCTGCAAAGGTACACGATTTTATTAGTCTGGAAGTCCGAAAGACGGGAAGTCCGAAAGTCGAAAATTACAAGGAGTTTATCTTACGAACTTTCGGACTTACACGGACTTCCGGACTTACAGTATCGTGTCAATCAATCAATCCTTTAATCGTGTTCTTGTTTCTTTGCGTGTAAGTGCCTAAGTTTGCGCCTGAATAAGAGTTTTATGGCTAAAGCATCTGATATAAAAAATGGCAATGTCCTCCGCTTCAACGGCGACTTAGTACAGGTTGAAGAATTGATACACCGTACACCGGGTAACTTACGTGCTTTTTACCAGGCGCGTATGCGCAACATAAAAAGCGGCAAACTGGTTGAATACCGTTTCCGTACCGATGAGGAAGTTGACATTGCGCGCGTTGAAACTAATGATTACCAGTACCTGTATGAAGATGGCAAGGACCTCGTAATAATGGATAACACAACTTACGATCAGCACAATGTGCCCAAGGCGCTATTTGGCAATGCTGTAAAATTCCTGAAAGAAGGCATGAATGTGATCGTAGCTTTTGAAAGTGATCTGCCTATTATGGGGCAGATACCTAACTCTGCTGAATTAGTTATAATCTACACCGAGCCTGCTGTTAAAGGTGACACTTCAAGCGGTGCATTAAAAAATGCTACAGTTGAAACCGGTGCTGAAATTAAAGTTCCATTATTTATCAATATAGGCGATAAAGTAAAGGTTGATACCGCAAATGGTGTCTATGTGGAGCGGGTGAAGGCGTAAGTCTCGTACTATCAAAATGGGCCTGCAAATTCAACATTTGCGGGCCCATATTTATAAATTGATTTATTTCTGTTGTTACCCAATATATTATTAAGGGTGAACAGAATTCGCAATTAATGTAACTGCAGTCTGCGCCAATAATTTACCGTTAACTTTAGCGCCGGTATTTAGCGAGATAAGTGTTTTACTCAAAATAACTCCGCTGAAGTTAACAGTCGTTCCAAGTGTAGCTTTTCCGGTTACTGCCCAGAAAATGTTTTTGGCTTGTGCGCCACCTCTTAAAGTAATAATAGCGCCGTTGTTTACTGTAAGATTTTCAGCGATCTGGAATACCCATACATCATCTGCCGCACCATTTAGTGTGACACCGACGTTTGAAATCAGAAGCCCGGTGCTCCATTTATACACGCCCGGCGCCAAAGTCCTGCCACTGATATTTCCTGCGTATAAATTAACAATTGGCGCCGGGAAAATCAAACCATTTGCTGTTGTGAATGCGGTTTTCATGTCGCTTACAGCAGTAGTCATTTGAGAAGGCGTAGGAGGCGCATAGTTAGCTGCATAAACTTTTCCGGTTACTATAGGCGTGTGAGAAAACTGATTACTGGGATCCAGTATTAATCCAAATCCGGTAATTGCAGCTGCGGCTATCGGACTCACTCCTATATTACCTAAAATTGAAGTAGTACCCGTAGTTGAAATTCCGGTTTCTGATAAAATTGTAAAATTACCGGCAGTTCTAAGGTTTACAGGCGCAAAATCGATGTCGGGGTTTACCGCATTAATCATTGCGTTTGTTGCCAACTTTGATGTTAACGCCGATTCTGGAGATGGGGTCGAATTTTCCTTATTACATCCCGTTGCAAAAACAAAAAGCAATAATACTAAGGGCCAAATAGCATTTAATGGTTTAGAATAGCCCCTGCTTTGATGCTGTTGGGTGCTATTTTTTAGGGAATCGAGTTTTTTACTCATGTTAGTGATTTAAAGAACGGTGAATTTTGAAGTCTTAACTTCTTTATGACTCATGTCCATGCAAAGCAAGTGCCTGTATTGAACACATGTTTTCTGATTAAACATTTATAGCTTTAATTATTCACCCCGTTAGCCACCATAACACCAGCAGGCTTATAAATTTTAATTAAAATAAATTATATTTATAATTAGTTAAAAAAATACAGATTGAATTTAAAAGGTAGATTATGATTAGTTTAAAGGAATATACTGTAGCCTGTTAACTAAACCAAGTATTCTTATGGGTTATTGATTTAAAATATCATAAAAGCTTTTTTTTTCGAGCTTTTATCATATTTACCCAATCACAAGCTATTTTTAACAGTAAATTAGATT
>JANYAB010000186.1 GCA_025355225.1 Bacteroidota bacterium | reverse complement strand
CAAAAAGCTGTTAAAACCAAATTTGTGCATCAGTGTCGCAGCGTTATAAAAGAAGCCGGTGCTCATGGGTAAATTGATGATGAGGATACAATCATCACTCAGATCCCCTTTTAGCGTTTCCACCAGGCCATTTATATCCTCAATATGCTCAAAAACATCATTGAAAATAATGAAGTCATATCCATTGGCCTGTTTAATGTTTACCTCGGGATAAAATCCATATAAAATATCCAGTTTATTTTCCTTGTGATAGCTTTCGTAGATTCTTTCAGGCTCAATACCGATACAGCTGATTTGGTTTTGCTTACAGGCCTGCAGCCACCAGCCATTTCCGCTGCCTATTTCAAGACCTTTTATTTGGTTGATCTTTTGACCATGATATTTTTTGAGCTGACTGATTATAGCAGCAAAGTTTTTTAAGCGCAGATTTTTAAGACCTATATCACGCGCATCCGATTCCAGGTTTGATTGGAAGGAGAATTCAAATTGTGCATCGGAGTTCAACAAGCCGCAATGCGAACATTTATATACATTAAACTTTAGTTTGTACTTTAACTTTAACGGGTGAGCGCAGACCGGACAGGATAAATGATTCATTTAGTTTTCTGTTTGTCGTTTATATTTTTTGATCATTTAAATGCTTGTCGAATTGCTCTTTGAGCAGCGCAATGTTTTGGGCCAGTTTTTTATTGTCGTTATGCAGTTTGGAAGCTACCACACTTAAATGCAGCAAATAGATCAGTATGGCAAAAATAAACCCGGTAAAAACCAGGTTGGGCGCCTGGTAAACGCCGGTCAATCGGGCTAACACTTCCAGGCCGTTCCTCCAAAAAGAAAACAGCATTAAAAAAACAGTACATATTACCCATACAATAGCATACTCTTCCCTTAGTTTGCCTTTAACGATGAGGCGTGAAATATAAAGGACAAAGAAAACATTGGTGATAATGGTGATGATCTGTATTTTGGCCATAGTTTTTAAGATTTACGTATGAATGAAAATAGCATTGCGAGGGTAACTTTGATGCAATAGTATAAAGAACCAAAATGGCGTATCGATGATTTACCGCCAAGCCGGTGGCTCATTATTACGGGGACTTCCATGATCTTTAGTCCTGCTTTTGAAAATGATACCAATGATTCAGGTTCGGGATATTCATCGGGGTAATTTAGCGCTGCAATTTCAATCGCGGCCTTGTCAAATAGCCTGAAGCCCGAAGTGCTGTCATAAATCTGAAGCCCGGTAAGCAAGCGGTTAAACCAGAGAAAATATTTTATCCCTAATCTCCTGGTAAATGAAGACTGATACCCCTCGTTTTCCAAAAAGCGGGAGCCAATTACCACGTTGGCCCGTGTTTCTTCATGAAATGCGATTAGTTTTGCCAACTCTTTTGGGGGATGCTGCCCGTCGCCATCAAGCTGGATCGCGAGGTCAAATCCATTATCACGGGCAAACAAAATGCCCGTTTGCACCGCACCACCAATCCCCAGGTTTACAGGCAGATCAATAACTGTAGCATGATGTTCTTTGGCGATCGCTGCTGTATTGTCTTTTGAGCAATCATTGATCACCAGCACCTTCATTTGATAACTACCGGGTAGCTTAATTTGGCGAAGTTCATTTAACACCAATGGCAGCGAGGTCTCTTCGTTATAACAGGGGATGACAATTAAAACTCTATCAGGCATTTTTTATGACCGGTGTTATCAGCTAATTAAAATTGTTAAATTTTAGTGGTGAAATTAATGTGTTTTTTATAAAATCCAACAATAGTTTTTAGGGTGTTCCGTTTTTAACGGAACACCCGGGGCATTTTTGAACCGCATCGATAGTTAGACTATAGATTAAGAATGCGAATCAGGGCCAGTATTTGTTAATGACTTTATCAGATATCAAATTGTCGCTACTAACCCGTTTGTTTGCTTGGATTATCTAAGCCCATGAGTTTGGCTAAAGCCCTGATTTGATATCTTTTGTCCATCGGCTAAAGCCGACGGCAATGAACGTAACATAGCGTTCGTGTAAATTCATTGCCGTCCCTTTCAAGGGACGGATAGGTAAGAAAGGGAATAAGGGCTTTAGCCAAAATTTGCCGATTAGCGACAATTTGAATTGTATCCAGTAAAGGCCTGGTTTTGAGCCAGAACGAAAGAACTAAAATTTCAAAGAACAACTCAAATTATTTTCGCAAATAATTATTATATGATGGAATGCCGGGTCGCCAATGCAGCACGGCATGTAAGAGTTGAAAAAAAATACAATGGGATCATCGGGGGGGATACCCGACAAACAGTATGCATGAAAGCTAAACAATTGCTTCAGACCGGAATAATCTGGACTGCTAAGTTAGCTAAAAATATTAGTATTTACAAATATTTTTAGCTTTTTATTTCCTATTTAACAGATTCCCCCCAGAAGACTTTGATGCAGTGGGCTGGTACTAAATTGAAGAGTGGGGATGTTAAATATCCAGGCGATCAGCAGGCGTAAAGCGGGGTAAGTAATATTGTGCTGAACCAAATTTTTCGGAAGTATAGGAGGAGCTGCTTCATCAGCTAATTTGGGTTGATAGCTCATTATTAATAGGTTTTAATTTATAGAACCATATTAACGTTATTGTGGTGATAGAGTATGATGTTGCCAGAAAAATCGAATATGAAGCTGCCAGGAAACTATTGTAATCATAGATAATTGATACATGGAATAGATTCAGCATTTCAAGACAGGCAAAAGACATAAACAGTGATAATATTGACAAGCAAATCTTTAAAGGATAGCCTGAACCAAGGCGAGCAACCGGCTTGCTTAATTTGGAATTATATGGAATCAATAGTGCACAGAATATACATATGCTTACCCACACTGAAACTAATAATGCAGAGGGCATGACATAGGTGATAACTATGAAGCCAATTAGTTCTGGTATTTGGTAGTTTGGCAATATACCCATTAAAGCTACGAGGAGCACAAATGCAATCGGCGTTACCACAATGCTCGTCAGCCAAATTTTTAAAGAGTATATGAGCGCTTCCTTCATGAGTTAGGTTCAGTCGCAGCCAATATACCGTTTAAAGTATTTATTCCGATATACCTTTCTTGCTACCGAAAAAACGTTGCCTTATCTTTAATAGGGATCTTCTTTGTAGGTATGTACCGGGTCAACCCTTTTTAAAACTATATTGGTTACAGGCTTAACTATCAAAGGTATTTTTTCGACCCTTGTTTCGCTGGTATCCAGGCCAAATGCTTTGGCTTCGCTCTGGGCCAGTTTCTTAATCGCGAAGTAACTGTTCAATATAAATCCTTCCCTAAAATTGAACTCATTGTTATAGGAAAGGAATTTTTCTATTATCACAAACTGGAAATCGGCGGCCAGGTGAAATTTATTTAATGATTCGTACCGGCTTAAAATATCCAGTTCATTGCGGGTAACCATATCCTCAACCACTTTTCTGAACAATACATTTACTCTCGGCTGTATCCTGAACCCTAAACGAAATTCTACCCTTATCACTTTATCGTTCTCAATTTCTTCAACACTATACTCCATGGTATAAGGGTCATCGGTGCGTTCGATGTGTAAAAACCAATACACGTCAGCTCGTTTAGGCTTCCGGCTTAAAATGGAATACATTACTTTTTGTTCGATCTGCTTACTGTTGTTAGCCTTGGTGAGATAAATAAGGTGTGTAGCGTATTTTGATACACCTTCGTCGGCACTTAAAGCTTTGAGCAGGGGGATCTGATCTTTAAGGTCGATAAAATGCAGGAACCGGTTATTGATCTTGCGGGCTTTAAACCAAACATACATAGTGAATATAAGGCCGAATTCGAACACAAGAAAAAATAACCGTTTCAGTATCTTACCCGAGTTTGCAACGAAGAAAGAGAACTCCACAGTAACAAATACGCAAAGTATGATAGTAACTATCCAAATTGGCCAATGCCTTTTATAACGCATATAATAATACATTAGAATTGTCGTCATCAGCATCGCTATGGTGATTGAAAAGCCATAAGCTGTGGTCATCGCCGCAGATGTTTGGAAATATAGCATTACGGCGATACAGCCAAAACAAAGTACCCAGTTAATAACAGGGATATAAATCTGTCCACGTATATTGGATGGGTATTTTACCGCGACGCGTGGCCAAAAATTCATGATTATAGCCTCATTTATCAATGTAAAAGAGCCGCTTATTAATGCCTGGCTGGCAATAATTGTGGCAAATGTAGCAATGATAACACTTGGTATCAGAAAATTAGTCGGTACAATTGCATAGAATGGATTAACAGCGTTAAAATCAGTTTTGGTAGTTTGCGTTAATACCCATGCACCCTGTCCAAGGTAGTTAAGCACTAAAGCGGTTTTAACAAATATCCAGGTCATCTGGATATTTTTTCGCCCGCAATGCCCGAGGTCCGAATAAAGAGCTTCTGCCCCCGTGGTACACAAAAATACAGCGCCCAAAAGCCAAAAACCATGCGGATGACTGATAAGCATGGTTGCCCCGTAATAGGGATTTAGGGCCTTTAATATGGACGGGAAATGTGCAACCTGTATAGCTCCCATTGTTCCGATCATTAAAAACCATACCAACATTACAGGACCAAATGCTCCACCAACAACCTTGGTTCCAAATTGCTGAAAAATGAAAAGTAGTAATATGATGCCTATTACAATACCAAGGATAAGCGTACTGCCGGGGATCATTATGCTTGCAAGTCTTGGAACCTGGCCTAAACCTTCAATGGCCGCTGAAACCGATATAGGTGGTGTAATTATACCATCGGCAATCAAGGTTCCTGCACCAATAATAGCCGGGATAGCTAGCCACTTGCCATATCGCCTTACCAGTGCAAATAAGGAAAATATGCCACCTTCGCCGTGATTATCAGCCTGCAGTGTAATGAAAATATATTTAAAAGTGGTTTGCAGGGTAAGCGTCCAGAATACGCATGAAATTGCCCCGAAGACAAAGTCCTGACTGGCAGTACCTCCTTCCTGTAATAAAGTTTGAAATGTATATAAAGGGGACGTACCGATATCTCCGAAGATAATTCCAAGGGTGATCAGCATTCCGGCAGCGGAAACTTTCTTAAGGTGGGGATTCATGTTAATAGTATTGTAAAAAGCGCGCAAATGTATTTAATATACTTATTACAAGCAAGTTAATTATTTTGAAATTCGTAAAAGTCCATGCTGAAAAAGTAAATTGTTAACTGAAAAAGCGAAATAAATTATCAATAAAATAATTACAATGGGATGATAGTAGAGAAAAATATCAATTGTGAAAAACAAATGCCTTAATATTTAAATTTTTACAAATCTTTTTTTAATGATAAAATTAAAAAATCAACAATTATTTGTTCAATGCCTCCTGGCCAAACCTGATAAGGTCATCGGCCTTTATATAACCAGCTGTACCTAACACTGGCACGCCTTTAGCGTTGAATATGATGAGCGTTGGGTAGGCTTGCAAACCCCACTGAGCAGCTAACCGGGGCCCAATACCTTTTTCCATATCGATAGCAATATTTACAAAATTTCTGTTGTAGAATACGGCGGCTTTACGGTTTTTGAAGGTAGTCATTTCCAGCAATTTGCACGGGCCACACCAACTGGCGTAAGCATCAACAAATATATATTTGTTTTGGGCCGAGGCCTGCCTTAACGCCTCGTCCCAGGAGTTTTCTATGAACACAATTTGTTTGTTATCGTCTGATGGTTGTTTTTGCCGATTTTGTGCGCTGGCCGAGATCGGCAAAATAGCTATTAACAGCAAGCCGGCGAAGTTTCTCAAACGCAATTGTTTAAACATGGTAGACTGATAAAATAAAACATAAAAATAGCACATATAAATCATTATATGTGCTATTAAAAAGCGTTCTACGCGTTAACTCCCGACTTAATTCTCGACAGGTGGTTTTTTCTCAGGAGGCTTTTGTTGCTGCTGACGCTGCTGCGGAGGCTGTTGCGGCCGTTGTTGCGGGGCTTGCTGTTGACGTTGCTGAGGCGCTTGCTGCTGACGCTGTTGTGGTGCCTGTTGCTGACGTTGTTGTTGAGCCTGTTGTTGCTGAGCCTGTTGCTGACGTTGCTGCTGAGCCTGTTGTTGCTGAGCCTGTTGCGCACGTTGCTGTTGGGCCTGTTGTTGTTGAGCCTGTTGCGCACGTTGCTGTTGGGCCTGTTGTTGCTGAGCCTGTTGTTGCTGAGCCTGTTGCTGGCGTTGTTGCTGTGCCTGTTGTTGCTGAGCCTGCTGCTGACGTTGCTGCTGGGCCTGTTGTTGTTGAGCCTGTTGCGCACGTTGCTGCTGGGCTTGTTGTTGTTGAGCCTGTTGTGCACGTTGCTGCTGGGCTTGTTGTTGTTGAGCCTGTTGCGCACGTTGC
>JANYAB010000166.1 GCA_025355225.1 Bacteroidota bacterium | reverse complement strand
ACCAGGTTTTTTTAAGAAGACTCAGTTCAGACTTTATGGTGTTTGAAGAAATATTTATTGATCAGCAATATAAGGCCAACTATCCAAAGGAAGCTATCCAAACTGTCATCGATGCCGGTTCGAATATTGGTTTAAGCGCCTTGTATTTTCTCCGGGAATATCCCTCGGCAAAAATAATCTGCCTGGAACCTGAGGACGGAAATTTTGACCTTCTAAAAAAAAACCTTCTGGGTTATACTAACGTTATTTTGCTCAAAAAAGGCTTATGGCACAGCTCACAGCACTTAGATATTGTTAACACCTTAGCGGACAGCTGGGGATTTGAAGTAAAAGCTGCAGCAAAGGGAGATGGTCTGATCGAAGGAATATCTATAAATAAAATAATCACGGACTATGCCATTTCGACAATTGATCTTTTAAAGATGGATATTGAAGGGTCAGAAAAGGAGGTTTTTGAACACAATACGGCATGGATCAATAAAGTTAAACATTTGATTGTCGAGGTGCATGAAAATGTCCGGCCCGGCGCTTATAAGGCCGTGAAAGATTTAACTTCGGCCAACGGATTCAGTTGCATTAGGCATACCTCTCAATACTTTTTTTCCAAGGTAAAACATCAAAATGCCTAAACGTATCCTTTTTATTTCCAATTCAACGATACCTTTAAAGGATACTGGCGGAGGAAGTGTTATTATCTACCGTCATTTAAAACGGTTAAAAGATGCTGGGTTTGAGGTCCTGATTATTTATATATCAAATCTGCTAACCGGAACGAGTACACCTGCTCATGAATTTGACTACATCTGTATTAAAAAAAAAAGATGGTATCCACCGATCAGAAGAGAAACTGCGTTTTTTACGGATGTCAGGACAACTTTAACATTCCATAATTTAAACAAAAAAGTGAGGTTAAACCCGGGCAATGATTTAGTTCTGGGTATTCTTGGGGAAGTCAGTAACCTGCTGGCTTTAAAGATAAAAGAACATTTTGCTATCCCCTTTTACCTTTTTTATCATGATGACACAATCTTTAACCGTTATGCCTTGCATAGCCTGTTAACATCTCGGCACATCGACAAAATCCTGAGCAACGCTGATTTTATTTTCCCTGTTTCCGTTCCATTAACAAAATTGCTAAATGCAAGCGCTATAAATCAGACTTCGACCCTTTATCCAATTCCTGAAGGCTACAACGGACCAATTAGAAAATACTGTCCGGAAAATAGCAGCAGGATGCAATTGCTTTTTGCAGGAATGGTTGAACCCATCCATTTTGCCACTTTAAAAAAAATTGGTCAGGCCGCTATTCGCGTACAGGCGAATTTTAATTGCGTGACTGCGCTAAACACCCTTCACCTGGCACAGTTGCAAGCCGGGGGGTATCTCACGGTTAAACCCAGGTTTCCAAATACGGATTCCTTATTTAGCTATATTACCAGCAAGATTGACGTCCTGGTAGTATTTTATTCATTTGATGTCCACCATGAGCCGCGTATGTTAACTAGTTTTCCAAGTAAACTTGTTGAATACTGTCATTTAGGATTACCTATTTTTATTCTTGCTCCTCGCCAAAGCGCATTGGGCCAATGGGCGATCGAAAACAGCTGGCTGAGTTATCTTGACAACGATGATCCGGGTGCAATAGCCGGATTCCTGGAAAAATTTAAAGATAAAACGTTTTGGGAAAATTGCCAAAAACAATCCCTGATGCTTGCACAAGGGGACTTTAACCCTGACCGAATACATCAGCAGTTCATAAAACATTTAAAAATATTGTATGGATAACCCTTACAAGAGTCTTGTTCCGCTAATGAAGCTTAAATCGCCATTAACGGACGTAAAGCATTTTCATGACTGTGTGAATAAAACCTTCCATGATCAGGAGGCCCAGTTTTACGATAAAATTCATGATGAAATGTGGAAATGCCTTCCCGAACAATTTGAACTGATTGTAAAAGATTTACCTGAGGAAATAAGACAGCAAAAAGGGCTCCGGTTATTGGATGTTGGATGCGGCACAGGCTTGGCGACAGAAATGCTGTTAAATACTAGCCTGGGTAAGAATATAACAGAAATACATTTATTGGATACGTCTCCGGAAATGCTGCTGAAAGCAAAAAAAAAAGCAAAACTATGGGGAAAGACTGTTAAACTGATCAATGGTGATATTTCAAATGCCGGGGATAATTACGATGTGGTCATGAT
>JANYAB010000118.1 GCA_025355225.1 Bacteroidota bacterium | reverse complement strand
CAAAAAGAGCAGGGACGGTTGCAGCCTTCAGCAATCTTAAAATAAGCAAAATGTGAAGGTGTAGTTAGCAAACGCTCACCTATCAGTTCGTGGCGGTAATTTGCATCGAGAGAAGTTAAAAGGTTTTGCAGATCGTTGGTACCAAACCAGGCATCTACATTGGTGATCTCCGACTCCAGCTCTGGTTTATAGCGCTCTGACAGGCATCCGGTAACGATTACCTTTCCAACTTTACCCTGTTCCTTAAGTTCGCTGTATTGCAGTATCGTGTCGATTGATTCCTGTTTGGCATTGTCTATAAAACCACAGGTATTGATTACGATGATATCATCATTGTTTACCTGTTCGGCTTCGTGCACCACATCAAAATGATTCCCTTTCAGTTGGCCCATCAACACTTCCGAGTCGTAAGTGTTTTTGGAGCACCCTAAAGTGACCACGTTCACTCTTGGTTTATGTGCTATAATTGGTTTATCTATCGATTTCGTCTTCATTCCTTATCTCCCACCCGTCTTTATTTTATTGTTTAAATAAACTATCCACAAAAGCCTTCCTATCAAATAATTGCAAATGATCGGCGCCTTCGCCTACGCCTATATATTTTACCGGTATCCTAAATTGATCTGATATGCCGATCACTACACCACCCTTGGCTGTACCATCCAGCTTAGTCAATGCCAAAGCATTAACTGCCGTGGCTTCGGTAAACTGCTTACACTGTTCAATGGCGTTTTGCCCGGTCGAGGCATCCAGCACCAGTAATATCTCGTGTGGCGCTCCCGGAACTACCTTTTCCATTACATTTTTGATCTTGGTCAGCTCATTCATCAGGCCAACCTTGTTATGTAAGCGGCCCGCCGTATCAATAATAGCCACATCATCGCCATTAGCTACGGCCGAACGCAGGGTATCAAAAGCGACAGATGCCGGATCTGAACCCATTGCCTGTGCGACCACTTTAACACCAATCCGTTCTCCCCACAATTGTATTTGTGCAACAGCAGCGGCGCGAAAGGTATCTGCCGCGCCGATCACCACTTTATTGCCAGCCTGTTTTAGTTTATGTGCCAGTTTGCCAATAGTAGTAGTTTTGCCCACGCCATTAACACCGACTACCATTATTACATAAGGCTTATGGTTACCGTACTCGAAATTTGTAAAATCGTTGCTGTTGTTTTCGGAAAGAAGTTGCTGTATTTCCTCGCGCAGCATGTTATTCAGCTCGGATGTTCCCACATATTTATCACGGGCAACACGGTCCTGAATACGCTTAATGATTTTTAAGGTTGTACTTACCCCTACGTCCGATGTTACGAGCACCTCTTCCAGGTCATCAAGCACATCGTCATCAACAGTTGATCTGCCGGCCACCACTTTGGTGATCTTCGAAAAAAAATTGTCTTTGGTTTTTTCTAAACCGGTATCCAACGCCTGCTGTTCCTGCGGCGTGCTATCCTTCTTTTTAAAAAAATCAAATAAACCCATAATTGATGTGCAGATGTGAAGATGTGCAAATATGCAGATTGTATTAATTCCTGAATGTCAAATTAAAGTTCAATTTATTAAAAATTCATTTGCACATCTGCATATCAGCACATTTGCTCATCTGCATATCTGCACATTAATAAAAAAAAGCCCTCTCGTTAATACAAGACGGCTTTAATATTGTCCGAATTCAAATTTTTATGCTTTGTGTGCTTCAACAATTGCATCTTTAACGTGATCGTTATGTACAATTAGTTCTCTGAATGAGTAAGCACCAGTTTTAGGTGATTTCACCATGGTGATCACTTTCGAATATTCTTTGCCTTTACCTGTCTTTAAGGTCGCAACAACTTTCTTTGCCATTTCTTTTATGTTTTACGTAATACGTTAAACGTTTTACGTTGTTTTTTAATTGCTATTTGTCCAAGATCACACGTAAAACGTACAACTTCAAACGTATAACTTATTTTATTTCCTTATGAACTGTTACTTTTCTTAAAACCGGGTTAAATTTCTTTAACTCAAGTCTTTCAGTGGTATTTTTCTTGTTCTTGGTAGTGATGTAACGGGACATGCCTGGCAGTCCGCTCTCTTTATGCTGGGTACACTCTAATATAACCTGAACCCTGTTGCCTTTTTTTGCCATTTTCTTATATGTTGTACGTACTACGTTGAACGTTTTACGCTATTTTCAAATGATGTTTTTCCGTCACCGCATTTACGTACCACGTAAAACGTTCAACGTAGAACCTATTAAATGTACCCCTTTTTTAAAAACTTATTGATACAGGCAGATATACCATTTTTGCTAATGGTTTTAACAGCCGACGTAGATACTTTTAAAGTGATCCACTTATCTTCTTCAGGGATATAAAACTTCTTCAGCTTTAAATTTGGGTGAAACCTGCGCTTGGTTTTAACATTCGAATTAGAAACGTTATTACCTACCAGTGAACCTTTTCCCGTTAAATCACAAATTCTTGACATGACAATCGATTTAATTCAATCCCTTTTCTTAAAGAGTTTGCAAATATCAGGATTTTATGTCAATAATTCAACATTGATTTTAAAATATTTTGAAAAAGATATATGTGTCACTAATAGCAGGCGATTTTGCGACGTTTTGTATCTGTTTGAGAATTTTATGAATAGTTGGTTTGCAGTTCATTTAACGTTTCGGCACAGCCTTCATTATGTATCCAGACTTGTTCAGACCTTGTTTTCGCAAGAGAACAGTAGTAATGGTATTATTACAAATATTGATTTATTTAAAAACACAAGGAGAGATAAAGTTATACAGTTAAAGATACAAATTTAATACCCCCATTAACCGGA
>JANYAB010000102.1 GCA_025355225.1 Bacteroidota bacterium | reverse complement strand
TAAACGGTTAAGGGCTTATGATAAGATCGACCTGAAACCCGGAGAAACCAAAACTGTCACTTTTAAATTAACACCCAAAGATCTGTCATTTGTGAATGATATAAGTAAAACGGTAACAGAAGCTGGTGAATTTAAGATACAAATAGGGGATCAGGCTGTGAACTTTAAGTATATATCGAATACGGTACCTTCGAGGACAGGCAGGCTGTAATAATAATGTGTTGATAATCAATTGCATTTATTCCGATAGTGAAATCCCGCTCTTTGGGAATAAATGTTAAATAAACATTTTATTTTCCAACGGCGTGATTTATATTTGTATATGCCTTAGGGCATACCAATATATAATCTAAAAGCCTGAAGTATGAAAAAAGTTTTGTGGGTATGCTGCTTTGGTACCATAGTGTTGTTGGCCTGTTCGAAAAAAGACAACCCACCGGTAGTACCGCCACCAACAACCTATACACCTCCTGTTGTTTCCGCTACGTTTGCAAAAGGGGCAGACATAAGTTGGGTTACCCAGATGGAATCCTCGGGGGTTAAGTTCTACGATAAAAGTGGTGCACAGCAGGATTTATTCGCTTTAATGAAAAGCCTGGGTATGAATTCTATCAGGCTAAGGGCATGGGTTAATCCATCGGATGGATGGTGCAATACTGCTGATGTTGTAGCGAAAGCCATAAGGGCAAAAAATGCCGGCATGAAGATCATGATCGATTTTCATTATAGCGATGTTTGGGCAGATCCCGGCCATCAGGCGAAACCTGCCGCATGGGCATCTCTTGATTTTGCGACATTAGTGACAACGCTGCACGATTACACCGCGACTGTAATGAACACTTTAAAAACAAATGGCATTACGCCAGATTGGGTGCAGGTTGGTAATGAAACCAGTGATGGCATGCTTTGGGAGGATGGAAGGGCATCAACAAACATGGCTAATTTCGCATCTTTAATTAAAGCTGGCTACCAGGCTGTGAAATCGGTGAGTACCACTACCAAGGTAATTGTTCACAGCGCTAATGGCTTTGACAATAATTTGTTTCGCTGGCTGTTTGACGGACTAAAAGCCAACGGTGCTCAATGGGACATTATCGGCATGTCACTATATCCGTCGACAACCGATTATACAACGCTTGATACGCAGTGTTTAACCAATATGAATGATATGGTTTCGCGTTATGGTACACCAGTAATGGTTGTAGAGGTAGGTATGGATGCTTCTGACGCTACGGACAGCCGTGCATTTTTAACTGATATTATCACCAAAGTAAATTCAGTGGCCAATGGAAACGGCCAGGGCGTTTTTTACTGGGAACCCGAAGCTTACAATTGGCAGGGCTATGGTCTGGGTGCTTTTGATAACACCGGTAAACCCACTATTGCATTAGATGCTTTTGGGAACTGACGCACTCAAATTAATGCGGTTACAAAGAATAACAGGCAAATGCAGAAAACAAACGTGACGAAATACATAAAGCCCATGCCAATCATTTTGGTAATGGTTCTGAAAGTGCTGCGATGATATACCACCTTCAATGAACGATATATATACCACGTTATATATAGCACCCCCGCAAAAATAAACCATCCTATGATTCCCCAACTTGCCGGAATAGCCCATTCAAACAATATCAAAATGGTCAAAAATAAGAACAGGAAGCAATGGAAATGGAAGGAATAGATCAGATGTTCTACATAAAACTTCTTGTTTCTCCAGAAAGTCACCTTTAGTATCAATGCAAATAAAGGAAGTAACAGAAACATCATTTTTGGTGTGTTATGCTGAATATCCTCTGTAAATACTTCCCTGGCCTGATTACCATATTTTTGGCGGTAATCAAAAACTTTTTTGTTCCATTGTCGATCTAAAAACCCACCCTGCTCATCCTTAGGTAACTTTTTCTGTGTGGCCAAATATTGCGCGTAAGATGTGTCTTCGGTTGTCGGGTGGAACCAACTGTTAGGACCCTTTTCATAATCAACCCTTTTGATTTTAGGCGTTTCATTTTTCTTGCCGGACTTGCCCTTATCAAGATCGTTTTCTATTTGTTTTTTTACAGAACCAGGTATGTACTTATTGGCGGCTATTGCTTTTTTTGTCGAATCGATACTTTTCTGAGTCTTCACGGGGTCTTCATTTGTTTCATTCACTTTCACAATCTCATGGCCTGTTTTAAAATAAAGCAGAAAGTAAACAACACTTATAAAGATGTACATTTTTACCGGGTGCAGGTACTGTACGCGCCTGCCTGCCATATATTCATTGGTCAGGTAACCGGGTTTAAATAGAAGCGGCTTTAAAGTATGAAAAAACTGGTGATCGAAATGAAAGTAATCGCTTATTGCATGGTCCATCATGTGGCCAAAATTTTCCTTGATGTGCAGGTTTTCCTGCCCGCAGTTATGGCAGAATTTACCTTCTAAGGTAGTCCCACAGTTTAAGCAATCATTTTCGGCGCGATAATGTTTTTTCATTGGTTATTGCTGTTTCTACATTAAAAAAATATTAATGATTAAAAAAATAATAATGCTTTTTAGACATTCAACATCGGGGGAAGGTTGCCGATATCCATCGGCTGCATTTGCGCTTCCGCGTGCGCGGAATGGAAGAAACG
>JANYAB010000101.1 GCA_025355225.1 Bacteroidota bacterium | reverse complement strand
GAAAATTGAGGCGATTAAAATTGAGGGTGGCTTTTTGGTGGTTTACAACCGGCTTACACTAGAAAGATTGGAACCTGATACTAAAAAACGATACACGCTTGATGACTATCAAAAGCTTCATGAGTTTTACGGGAACAAAATTCAGCAAATTCATATTGTGGGCGAGTACGCGAAAAAAATGATAGAAAACTATCGGGACGCACTGCAATTTGTCGAAGATTATTTCCAGCTTAATTATACATCTTTCCTTAACAAGTACTTTAAAGGCGGCCGTCAGAAAGAAATTACTCAAAATATAACACCTGCTAAATTTAGGGAGTTATTTGGAGAACTTTCACCAATGCAACTAAAAATTATTAATGATGATAAATCAAAATATATTGTTGTAGCTGCCGGACCGGGCAGCGGTAAAACAAAGGTTTTGGTGCATAAACTGGCTTCGTTGTTGTTAATGGAAGATGTAAAGCACGAGCAATTACTAATGCTCACTTTCTCAAGAGCAGCTGTAACTGAGTTTAAAAAGAGATTGCTAAAGTTAATTGGCAATGCGGCCTACTATATCGAAATAAAAACATTCCACTCCTATTGCTTTGACCTATTAGGCAAAGTGGGAAATCTTGAGAAATCAGACATCATTTTAAAGCACACGATAGAAAAAATACAAAACAAGGAGGTTGAAACAAATCGGATCACAAAAACCGTTTTAGTAATTGACGAAGCACAGGATATCAATGAAGATGAATTTAACCTGATTAATGCTTTGATCAATGAAAATGAAGAAATGAGGGTAATTGCCGTAGGAGACGATGACCAGAACATTTTCCAGTTTCGCGGCGCAGATTCAAAATATCTTAAGCAACTTATTGATATAAAAGGTGCAGAGCAGTATGAACTTGTTGAAAATTACCGCAGCAAAAGCAATCTCGTTGATTTTTCCAACCAATTTGCAATTGGCATTGCTAATCGTCTTAAACACACACCTATAATTGCCCAACAACCCGAAAGCGGTAAAATAAAGATAGTTCGGTATCAGTATAACAACTTGACAATGCCATTTGTAAACGACTTGATAAACACTGAGTTTAGAGGTACTGCCTGTGTACTTACAAAAACCAATGATGAGGCATTACCTATAACCGGGCTGCTATTAAAAAGCGGGATCCAAGCAAAACTGATACAATCAAATGATGACTTTAATTTATATAACCTGGCCGAAATTAGATTTTTTATAAACTTGTTGAACGCTGACAATCAGGTACATGTTATAACCGATGATGTTTGGAACAATGCCGTGCGTAAAGCGGCGGCTAAGTTTAGGAGTAGTGACAATTGGACGCTTTGCGAAAACCTTATTAATGATTTTGCCGCCACCAATACAAAAATCAAATATAAATCCGACCTGGAAGTTTTTATTCATGAATCTAAATTAGAGGACTTCTATTCCCGCAAAGGCGAAATAATTTTTGTTTCCACTATTCATAAGGCCAAGGGGAAGGAATTTGATAATGTTTTTTTGATGCTGGAAAACCTTACCATGTCTACAGACGACATAAAACGACAAATATACGTAGCCATTACCCGGGCCAAACAAAATCTAACCGTCCACCTCAACACGCCCTACTTTTATCATATCAATACACATAATATGGAGTGGATTGAACGTACAGAACCAAACGCCCCTCCTACTCAACTTGCCATTCATCTTACTCATAAAGATGTTTGGCTTGACCATTTTTTGTTAACACAAAAATACGTATCTGAGCTGATGGCGGGATATAAATTAGTTATCAGTGGCGACGAATGCTTGACAGTAAATGGAAAACCAGTTTTAAAGTTCTCGAAATCATTTTTGCAGGACATAATCGACTTGCGAACGAGAGGCTACAAACCCCAAAGCGCCGACGTAAATTTTGTTATTTACTGGAAAAGAGAAAACACACAACAGGAAATAAAAATAGTTTTACCTAAACTGTATTTTGAAAAAACAACTGAGTGAATTCAGCTTATTAAAACATAATTAATGTTATCTATGTCAGCTATCTTTTGTAAATCTTCGAGAAATTGGTTCGACCTTTCTACAGTTGGGTGTACCGAAGAACCCTGATACGCTTTGACGTATCGGGGTTTGTTTTTTTGAGCTTTTAAATTTTTTGCCAAAAAAACATTGCTTTAAGCTAATTGTTATCTGACAGAAGTTATAAATAACTATTTATGAAAGCAACCGCAGCAGTTAGTATACTAACTATTTATTTAGTCGTCTACACAGCTTTATTCCAAACAGGTACTTCTTTAACTATACTTTCGTATCTTTTCTTAATAGCACCGTTTTTGACATTTTGGATGGTTTACATTGTGCTAAAAGACGGCCAGTACAAATATCCTGACTTAGGCAAAGACGAAGAATGGGGTTACCAAGATAAAGAAAAAGATCAGTTAGGTGTATTTTGAAATTTTCAAATACGCAAGGGGTCGTCAGCCAATATCTAATCCTTTAATCGTGTCACACCTTAACCGTTTTCCATTTCCCCTGCTTAAACAAGTACCAACTCATTAAAGCAGACAAAAATTGTGAAATAATGATAGCAATAAATACGCCTTTGGGTTCCTTAAAGATGTGCTGACTTAATACCCAGGCCAAAGGAATCTGTACCAGCCAAAAGCAAACCAGGTTGACAATAGTTGGTGTACGCGTATCCCCTGCCCCGTTAAAAGCATTCATCATTGCCATTTCGATACCAAAAAAAACGTAACCTGTGCTAACGATCTGCAGGGCCTGCAAAGCGTAGCGCCGTGCCTGCTCGTCTGTATTCATAAAGTTCACAACTGGTTTGCCGAAAAGGAAAACAACGCATGTCACTACAAGCATATATATAATAGAGTAACCGGTGGTTGTCCATACGCTTTGTTCGGCCCGGTCTGGTTTCCCTGCCCCCAGGTTCTGGCCTGTAAGGGTGGCGGCCGCATTAGTTAGACCCCATGCCGGCAGCAGGAAAAATATCAGCAGGCGTATAGCTACCTGGTAACCGGCCATAGCCGCTTCGTGAAAGCCAGCCATCAAACGGGCTAGAAATATCCAGCTTGCACTGCCTACAAGGAACTGGACAGTGCCGGTACTACCGATCTTTATGATCTGTTTTAATAGCTCGGGCTGCGGTTTTAACTGTGCAGCTCCGAAATGAAGGAATCCCCTGTGGATGAATAGTCTGTACAACTGATATAAAACACCAATGCCGCGCCCTGTAGTAGTGGCAATTGCCGCCCCCTTCAATCCAAGCCCCGGAATTGGGCCTAAACCATATATCAATAAAGGGCATAAAACAATATTGCAGGCATTGGCTATCCATAAGCTTCTCATCGCTATGCTGGCATCACCAGCGCCCCGGAATATGCCATTAATAATGAATGTCAGCATGATCACGATATTACCGCCAAACATGATCTTTGTGTAATAAATGTTATCAGCGATCATTTTGTCGCTTCCTCCCATCAGATGCAGGATATGGCTTGCAGATAATATCCCTGCGATCGATATAATTATTGACAACACTACGGCAAAAAGGATAGTTTGCATGCCCACATGGGCCGCTTCTACGAAGTTTTTTTCACCAACCCGCCTGGCCACCAGTGCTGTAGCCGCCATAGTAATGCCGATAGCGACTGAATAAACCAATGACAGCACCGATTCGGTTAGCCCCACCGTTGCTACAGCCTCATTACCAAGTCTTCCCACGAAAAATATATCCACCACGGCAAAAACAGATTCCATTATCATCTCCATGATCATGGGAATGGCCAGCAGGAACACAGCCTTACGTATACTGCCTTCTGTGTAATTATGTTCGCCGCCCGCCAGTGCTTGCTGGAAAAGCGAAAAAAAACGTCTGATTTTAAAGCCCATTGTGTATAAGGTGATCCTTAGCTTTGCTCCCTGTCGGGCGGCTATCGACAAAAATAGGCATTTGTGTATTAAGTTAGTGTCGGCGCAAAATTAACAGCACTTTAATTTGTCGCAGGATGTTTGACATAAAGGCCACCCAACACCTTAATCGCTTTAGGGCTTATATAATAAATAACCGGGCACCCAGAAACAATAGTCAAAAAAAATCCGGTTAAGTTTATAATTAACCGGATTTGTACCTAAATCGCTTTTCTAAGTTTAATGATCTTCATCCAGTGCATTAATTTCATCACAGGATAAACAGGGTCAAATTCAAACCACTTTTTTCCGAAATTGGCACTATTGGGGAACCTGTGGTGATTGTTCTGAAACAATTCTCCCAACAAAAAGAAATCGAAGGGGGTAGTGTTTTTTGATTTATCCTTGTTATCAAAATTGGTATATCCATATTTATGCCCGCACCAGTTCACAATTGCTCCCTGTATGGGCCCCATCATAAAATGAATCGGCAGCAGCAGGAACATCCACCAATGGGCGGCGAAAGCGATGTAAAAACAGGTATAGGCGGCACCAAAAATGAGCCTTGAAGCGATTGAAGATCCCATGCGGTCGATCAAGGGCCATTCCGGATAATTCCCTTTAAAACGGGCTTCCGGGTCTTTTGTTCTTTGTAAATGATCCTTGAATGTTTGAAATGTTGCTTTCACCATTTGATAGATATCGGGAAAAAAATGCGGTGAGTGCGGATCTTTCTCGGTATCACTGTAAGCATGATGCTCGCGGTGCATAGTGGCGTAAGCACGGGGATTTAAAAATGACGCACCTTCAAAAAAGTATGTCATTAAATAAAATATACGCTCCCAGGTTTTACTTGTTGTAAACATTCTATGGGCGGCGTAACGGTGCTGAAAAAAAGTCTGGAAGAACAATGACAGGAACCAATGGGCAATAAAAAAAATAAGTATGAGCATAAAAATAAAATTGACGTAAAATAGTAAACAGGCATGATGATCTTCTGCAACGAGGAACGCATGAATGCTGGATAGTTTGGGCGAAAGGCAAGGTTTTTTTCTGCTTGCTCCGCTATGCCTGGTTGGATTTAAAACAAAATGGTTTTGCTATTATTAAATTTTGAAAGGCTGTATTATATAACTGTTATTTAGGCCATTTGTTACGGCAAATGTAGAATATTTTTTTGATGATACCGACCCAAAAATCATTGTTGAGAAGCAAAAACTATTGTCTTTTCTTTTTCCATTTTCTGAGCCACCACATTCTGAGACCGCTTATTACCTGCATTCCTAAAGCAAGGCTTGCCAGCATCATTATAGTTTTAGAAAAGGCACCAAAAATATCGCCTGTATGTATTGCCCTGTTAGCAATAACCATGCGTGTTCCTGCAGGTGCAGTTCTTGATCCTTCAGCATACAATATCTTACCAGTATATGGGTCAATCACCACCCTGCT
>JANYAB010000079.1 GCA_025355225.1 Bacteroidota bacterium | reverse complement strand
TATCTCCGGGACATGGCATGGGAGGCTGAAAAATTAATCAATCAGTAACGAGATGAGTCGATGATGCTAAAAGATTTTTTACCGCATCCTGCTTTGACTGAATTTGTTCAGTGTTACCGTATTGTGCATTTTGAATTCGACCTAAATTTCACGCCTCCTGTTAAAGCCTATTCACCGGCACCCGAAGAATGCCTTAATTTTTACCTTACCGGAAAAGAACAGATCCAGCTTGGCGGTGCCTCCAAAACTGACGATCGCTTTTTAACCGCCCTGGTTGGCCAGCAAACTGCTGTTTTTAACAGATATGTGGAAAGGTGTTTTTTTAATTTTCAAATTGTTTTTCAACCTTCAGCGCTGTTCCGCCTCACGGGTATTCCATCGTGTGAGTTCACCAATAAATATGTCGACGGGCAACTGATCTTTTCAAAAAAAATCCGGCTGGTACACGATCAATTACAGCATGCGACGAACTACGAAGGGATGCTTTTGATAGCGGATAAATTTGTTGCTGCCTTGGCTGCCGATGCCCGCAAAAGCGCGCATCGGTTAGACAGCATAACCGGGTTGATGCTAAAACAGGGTGGCAACGTGCCGATAGATTGGCTGGCGAAGGAATCGTGTTTGTGCAACAAGCAATTTAAAAGAAAATTTAGCGAGCGGGTCGGCGTAAATCCCAAAACTTATGCCAGGATCATCCAATTCACCAAAGCTGTCGACATTAAAAACTCCTGTCCCCAAATGGATTGGCTTGCAGTTGCCGTGCACGGCAATTATTACGATTACCAGCACCTGGCCAAATCATACCTTCAGTTTACCGGGTTAACACCAACCCGCTTTCATTTGCTTCAAAACACTTCGCCAGAAGGTGTGCTTGGTATTAAAACTGATATTTCAAGGGGGCAAAACAACTTATATACCGGTTCATAAAAAGTCCTTTTTTTACCATTTTTTTATACTATTATTGCTCACTTTTATTGCGTTGCCAAAAATTGATTTTAAATTCATCAGCATGAAATTGACTGCAAAAATAGCCCTGGTTAGCTTTTTAATAAACGCCGGCCTTTGCCATGCGCAAAGCCAGGCAGACAGGCAGCAATTTGCTGTTTTGGGTGATGTTAAGCTTGAGTCGGGCGCCGCTTTGCGCGACTGTAAAATTGGTTATCGTACCTATGGCCGCCTGAACGCAGCCAAAACCAACGCCATTTTGTTTCCAACCTGGTTTAATGGAACTTCAAAAATGATAGAGGGGTTTGTAGCACCCTGGCGAAGCGTAATAGATACCACGAAATATTATTTAATTATAGTGGATGCCCTGGGCAATGGCGTTTCTTCATCGCCCTCAAACAGTGTAAACCAGCACGGGGCTAACTTCCCCGCATTCTCTATCAGGGATATGGTCGACGGACAATACCAGCTACTCACCAAAAGCCTGGGCATCCGGCATCTGCACGCCGTTATTGGCATTTCATTGGGCGGGATTCAAACTTTTCAGTGGGCGGTAAGTTACCCCGGATTTGCTGCACTACTAATCCCGGTTGTTGGCAGCCCGCAGCCAAGCAGTTATGACCTTATGCTTTATAACATGGTGCGCAAGATAATTGAAGCCGATACAGCCTATAATCACGGAAAATATAAGGTAAGCCCGGCCATCGCCCCCGCGGCAATGGCCATACAATTATCCAGTCTTACGCCGGCTTATTTTATAAAAAATATGCCCCGTAAAAACGTGCCCGGCTGGCTGCACAATATGGAAACCCCGCAGATAAAAGATTGGAACGATGCCTATTACCAGGTAATGGCGGTTATCGGCCATGATATTGCCCGGCAACAGGAAGGCTCACTGGCGGAAGCAGCAAAACTGGTAAAGGCTAAAATGCTGTTCATCCTTTCTAAACAGGATCAATTAGTGAACCCTGGCCCGGCCATTGAGTTTTCAAAGTTATTACCGGCCAAAGTAATAATGGTTGACAGTATAATGGGCCATTCGGACCATGTGTTTGACGACCCGGAGGTGAAGAAAAGTATTATTGATCTTTTGGCATCTGAATAAGCCTTAACTAACGAATTTCTGTCCTTTTGGCTCAAAATTAATCATTGGGCCTCCGCTCCCGCACGCAAATATCGCTGCCGCAAGCCTCCCGGCTTGTGGCCCGCATGCTAAGTAACCGCCATGCAGGTTAGCGGTGTGCAAAGTTTTCTGTTCTCGTCTCTCAGGTGTTGGGTTGGTGGTGGCGAGGACCCTGCGCGGGATGTAGTATTTAAAATCGCTATATTTACCAGAGGCATTGGGCATAAACAACAAATTAAGCAGACAATTACCCAGCCGGACACACAACGCAGTATCCCTTCAGTTTAAGTTAACCCACAAAATGCCTTTTAGGAGAATGAGCGATTTGGACGAAATTTCTTCATCTAAACACATCTATTTATCTTGATTTTTTGCGAAAATGCTAATCGATAATCAGTTTTTGCACTTCAAAAGCCACCCCCATCGGGGTGGAATATTGGTAGAACATGAAATCGCCAGCCATTGCCGTGCCGGAGGTACGGAATATCCTTTCTATCGGCGCAAATATCGCATGGTTAATTGCGTACCTACGCGCTGATCTCTGTTTGCTTTCTTCCTACCGATATTTTGCACCTAAAGGCGCAATTTGAGCAGCCATTGATTTTATGGGTTAACTTAAACCCTTCAGAGACCCTGCTGAGACAAGAAAGTTGTACTTTTTGTTAATTCTCAAAGCGGC
>JANYAB010000022.1 GCA_025355225.1 Bacteroidota bacterium | reverse complement strand
CCCCCGGTTAAAGCAAACCCAAAGCCATCAATGGGCTGATAGGTTTTGTTATCGTTTACAGTAATAGTTGTGTTTTGATTGGCTAAACCTGTAAATTTTAAAGGTTGCTTTTGTTTTTCAAACAAGGCCGACCTGTCGGCTTTGGTTAGCCATATATTCACTTCTGCTAAATTTTGTTGGGCCCTTGCTGAGGTGATTAAAACCATCAGTATTATCAATATGGGCAACGGCCTGTTTATTTTATTCATAGTAGATAATTTACGGGCAGCTGTTTAACTGCCAGGTTTATAAGGAAGCACTAAAAATAATTAAATCTGTGGTAAATACCAAGATATATCCGCCGTACGCACCCTATTATATTGTAAAAATGGTATGACACGAAAAATGAGATGATATTGTTTATAGCTTTGTTTAACAGTTGGCTGTAAACCGTCAGCTATAATGAGATCAATTATTCAGGTATTTATTCTATAGCAGGGCAACTCACCCTAATAGGTGCTTTTTAAAACATAATGATTAAATAATTTCCTATGAAAACGTATTTATTTATTCTGCTGACCTCGGTAGTTATAACTTCGACAGCAATTGCACAAACAGCCAATAAAAATACAACGCTGGCAAAAACTGTAAATGGCACGATAGAGGGACTCGTTGATTCGAACGGTATTAGAAATTTTAAAGGCGTGCCATTCGCTCAACCGCCCGTGGGCGATTTGCGCTGGAAGGCACCTCAGCCGGTTGAAAATTGGCAAGGAACGCGTGCCGCTTATAAATTTGGCCCCCGTGCAATGCAGCTTCCACTTTTTGGTGATATGAACTTTCGTTCGGACGGGATGAGCGAAGACTGCCTTTACCTCAATGTGTGGACACCAGCAAAAACGGCGAATGCCAGGCTTCCGGTACTGGTTTATTTTTATGGAGGTGGTGCAGTTGCCGGCGACGGCTCGGAGCCAAGATACGATGGTGAGAGCATGGCGCGAAAAGGAATAGTGGCCGTTACGGTTAATTACCGGCTTGGCGTATTCGGATTTTTAGCGTTGCCGGAGTTAACAAAAGAATCCCCCTATCATGGATCTGGTGACTATGCTTACCTTGATCAAAATGCAGCTTTAAAATGGGTGCAGAAGAATATTGCCTACTTTGGCGGCGACCCTGCAAGGGTTACCATTGGCGGCGAGTCGGCTGGTTCAACATCGGTTAGTGTACAGGTAGCATCCCCGCTGTCAAAAGGATTGTTTTCGGCAGCGATAGGCGAAAGCGGGGCCATGGTAGGAAGCAGCAAGGCTATTCCATTAGCTGATGGCGAACAGATAGGTATTAAGTTTGCAACCGACCTGGGAAAGGCCTCGCTAACTGAGCTTCGTGCTATACCCGCCGATCAGTTGTTACAGGCAACTGCCAAAGCAGGCCGTTTTCCTGCCACTATAGATGGCTATTTCCTCCCAAAAACCCCGATGGATATTTATGCCGCGGGGCAGCAATCAGACGTCCCTTTGCTGGCAGGGTGGAATTCGGCAGAGGTGGGCTATCAGTCCCTTTTAGGCAAAGATGAGCCGACACTGGAGAATTACAAAAAGGCAGTCGAAAAACTATATGGAGATAAGGCACAGCAAATACTGGAGCTTTATCCAGCGGCATCTGACGAAGAGGTTGCCCGTGTTGCAACAGATTTGGCTTCCGACCGTTTTATTGCATACAATACCTGGAAATGGATAGATCTTCATAGTAAAACACATAACCAACCGGTTTACAGCTATTTATATGCGCGCCCCAGGCCGGCTATGACTGCCGCTATGGGCAATGCAACGCCGGGCCTTGCCGGGGGTGTAATAAAAAACAACACGGGCGGCCAGGCAAATAAAGTTCAACCTGCTCTTGGGGCAAGCCACTCATCAGAAATTGAATACGCATTAGGTAATCTGTATTCGAACAAAGTGTTTGAATGGACAGCTGATGATTATAAAGTATCGAAAACTATGCAGGCGTTTTTTGTGAATTTTATAAAAAATCATGATCCGAACGGACCCGGCTTACCGAAATGGACAACTATACAGGCCAGCAACCCTAAAGTGATGGTTATAGATGTAGATACCCATCCCGAACCCCAGAAAAATCTTAAAAGGTACCAGTTTTTGGATACATTTTACGTCAAATAAAAGATGGTCTGGCTGGTGATTTGTTACCGTTTATCAGAGGGGTAATTGTATTATAAATTCGACACCTTCGTTTAATTTGCTTTTTATTTTTATGGTTCCGCCAAGTGCCTCAACTTGTGTCTTTACCATAAAAAGCCCCATTCCTTTTCCTTCGGTTGTTCTATCAAAGCGCTTATATAGTCCAAACAAATGCGCGGCGTTTTTGACGAGGTCGATACCTTTGCCGTTGTCTTTAAAATGCAGTTCTATTTTATTTTTTAATTTATGGCTTTTGATCGAAATAACCGGGTCGATACCGGGTTGGCGGTATTTAATACTGTTTGACGAAAGATTATAGAATATGCTGTAGATATAACTACGGATGGTGAATATAGAATCAATTTCATCGAAAGAGCATTGAAATTGAACATTTTCTTTTGCAATAGTGTGGGAAATACTTGTCTTGACGGCATCGACCATATCTTTGAAATAGACCATTTCCTTTTTTTCATTTACTCCCCTCGCCTGTAAAATATGGTTAAGGTCCTGTATAACCATATCAATATTTTTTGTGGACGATGATATCCTGTCAATCACTTCCTCCTTTGCCGCATCATCCAGATCATGTTCGTTTAACATATCCGATAAGCCAAGAATATTGGCCACCGGAGCCCGTAGATTATGGGAAATTATGTAAGTAAACTGTTCAAGATCAACATTATGCTGGATCAAATCAGCAGTTATTCTTTCACGTTCAAGCGCCGCAGTTTTTGCTTCTGTAATTTCTTTATTTTTTAAAATAAAGCCCCAATTTTTGCCGTCGTTGTTTTTTACATTCAGCCACCTCACCTCATACCATTTTACGGACCCATCTTTAAATGTATGGCTTAACTCATAATTAACAGTTTCGCCTTTTGCCACCTTATCCAGCGTTTCCTTTATAACGGGCCATCTTTGCACAGAAAAGTAATCCTTTATTGAAGTATTTAGTACCAACTTTTTGTCGTTTCGTTCTTCGGAATATTTTTGGGCTAAAACGTTGAAGGAAATAATTTTCATTTTATCATTAAACAATACATAGGCAGAGTCGGTATTTTCAAAGATAGTACGCAGGTTTGACTCTGATTTTTTAAGTGCCTCTTCATTCAATTTACGTTGCGTAATATCAGTTACCATGGCCAGCGAGCCTTTGTAAATGCCTTTTTCGTCAAATATAGGGTTGGCTGATATATTGGCCCAAACGTCTTTGCCGCCCTTAGTCACATACCTGATATCGAGATTTTCCTTTACTCCGTTTCTCCTCCTTTCCATACAGGCAATGGCATACTCCCGTCCCTCGTCATCCATAAAATCATAAAGCTCTTTTCCCATCATCTCCTCAGGGGAATATCCGAGAATATCGCAGATCTTTTTGTTTACAAAATTTGTTTTATTGTTTTCATCAATTGTCCAGATACCCTCCTGCGCTGTTTCAACGATCTGGCGGTAGCGCAACTCGTTTTGTCTGTGCTCTTCTTCCTTTTCCTTTCTTGCGGTGATGTCGCTGGTTATGCCATCAATTCTTATCAGCTTCCCCGTTTTATCTAAACCAGGCACAATTTTAGTTTCGACCCAACGGACGGCCTTGTCCTTACGAATGATTCGGTATTGATCATTAACCTGCTCGCCGCGTTGCAGTATTTTAGTATGATCATCACCGATATGCTTATCCTCCGGATGGACCAGCTCGAACCAAAGCAGGTTGTTGGCAAAAAAATCTGCGGCCTTATAGCCATATAATTTTTCACAGCCTTCAGATACCTGTATAAGCCTGTCGTTTGTCATATCAACTGAGAAA
>JANYAB010000793.1 GCA_025355225.1 Bacteroidota bacterium | reverse complement strand
CAGACAAAGCCTCGGTCTGGCTCCCCCTCCCCCTTTAGGGGAGGGGGCTGGGGACCGGATTCCGAAACCATCAACCAGAACGTAAACTTTAAGTATTTAAACTTAAATTGAAAGCGTGATAAATAATAACATCTGGTGTCGGCCTTTTATTCCATTTGATCTGTAACAACATAGCGGAAAATAAATTACACTTAAATTCTTTCACTAATAAAATTTCAAACTTATGGAAGCAGCAGCTACAGGAAAAGGTCAGAACGGAGCTATAGCCGTTCAGAGAAAACTCACCAATTCTACGATGTTGGTAAGAAGCGTGGATATTTCTGATACGTTAGACGAGTTGGGCAAGACCGGCAAACTCGCTACACTCGAAATGATTAAAGGTAAAAGCAAGCAGTCGCATGGGGTTGCAGGCAAAAATAATCCAGACAGTGGGCACGGCGGGGATAATCCAAGCCCTGCAAACAAGGGTGTGAATTATTCGATCAATAAAGGAGGCGGCCTCATTATGAAGAACGCTAACGTACATCTTCTTTTTTGGGGCAAAGACTGGAGCAGTTCATCCAACCAGGCTACCTTAAAAACCGTCATCAACCAGCTTGACGCGCTTTTTTACGGGCCCTTTTTCAGCGAACTGGGTCAATATGGTTTCCATAATGCTCGTGTAGCAGACGCGCATCACGTCAATACTGACCCGCCGGCATCGCCTCAGGGTACAGATTATGCAAATGTGATCATCTCCATGCTTAGCACGGGACAGTGCCCCCCTCTTGTAAATGATTCAAATTATAATGACTTGTATGTTATACTGCCTTTGTCGGGTGCGGGCGGGAGCTACTCACCTAATCACTGGAGTGGTTTTCACACCTATTACACGGCCAATCTGCCTTTTGGTCTCCCGAGCCAGAACGTATACTACGCGAAAGTAGGCTACAACGGCGGTGTGGATCTGATTACGTTAGGACTATCCCACGAATTGGCGGAAGCATTCACCGACCCGGCCGGTACTGGTATTCAACTGAGTCCTGCTACAGAGGCGCCCAACTGGACGGAAATAAGTGACGCATGTGAAGATCAAACCAATAGTGTGGACGGTGTAGATGTGCAGAAATACTGGTCTGGGACTGCGAAAGCATGTGTGATGCCTGCAAAACCGAATAGCCGGGTGCCTGCCGGCTCGAAAAGAACGCTGGCTGCCACAGCTACATTTAAAATCATCGGTGGGCAAGGGTCTCCATACGTGTCAACGGGTAATTTCAGCTACCATGAGAACGCATCTGTAGACAATAACAAGACCTCCAATATTTTGATCTTCGCTACTGATTCTGTAGGCGCGGCAGCCGCGAATTTATTCGTGTCGCTTAACTGGAACAACGATCTGTCCGTCAAAATAAATTTCAATTCCAACCTTTTTATCGGAGGCCCCAGCAATGCGAACTGGGGCAATGAATTCACTGCTCAGCCCGGCGAAACATGGACGTGGACAATCGATCTTTGGTCGGCAGGAAATGTAGACACGAGCAATTGCGTCTTTTCTGTTACGAATAATTAAGGTTAAGACGGAAGCGCATAAATGGGCTCTTACCTGGTGCGGCGTATACAGCGAGGGTCAAAAGCGCGGCGTACTGGTGATCATCTTCGAACACCAAGTCACCGGTTGCGCTCAACAGTTCCATGCACGGATACTCACACCAAAATGGGGAGTTCGTTAAGCGACAGCCACGTGCCGCGTATCCTGCCCGGGGGGCTTTGATTATGCCTTACGCTTGAGGCGGATTTTCCTGATCGATACCATCGATGTAATTTCCGATAATCATTACCAATGATCCATCGAGAAAATCCTCTATACGCTGCATCCACTCATTTCCGGATTTATACAGCATGGCCTGTTTGCCATCCTTAAACTTAACCAGCCAAACCTTAAGTTCCTTAAAAGTAGTGGCTATAATTTGTACGGCCTGGACGGTTCCGTCCCTTAATTTTATTTTATGTTTCATTATAGGATATTGATAGATTGGGTCGAATACTTTATGAAAACAACATTTATGCTTAACAAGATGCTACCAGGGCTTTCCTAAAGCGAATATTTCCTTTTCCTTCTTTTCGAGCAATTGGCCTAAGCGCTGAATATTTTTTTTGGTAAAAAATTTCATTTTCACCCGTTCGCCAATCCAGCTTTTGTCGGGCAGGCGCTTGATGATCATCGAATTACCCGCATCGTTCAATGTTTTGACCAGGAAACTGTAGGAAGCCATCGCTAAAGGTGTTACCACCAGTGCTAAAGGGGAATTATAAATGTGGAGAATCAGGGTGAAACTTGTCATGGCAACTATGGTAAAGCAAAAAATAGGTAATTGTTTTAGTCATGCAGCCAAGATTGTGTTGTTCGAATAATTTTTAAACGATAGCTGATTCAAATAATTGCGGCGAATAAATTAAAAACAATAGGATGACACTGGTGACATCAGCATTGCACCGTCAATTAGTGCTAATGAGGATGGGTAGTGTGGGTTATGAAAGCAAGTGGATGTACTTTCTTTTTTTGCAGAAAAAAAGAAAGTACCAAAGAAAAAACTGCCGGCTGCGTCTGGTTCTGTTAAAGTTAGTGGGTTGGCTTGGTCTGTGCTGCCCGAACCAGCCAATGCCGGATTTTGAGGTTATTTACGGGTTGGGGGTTTAGTTTTTTTTTCGTCCGCAGATTAAACTTCACGCGAAATTGTCCGAACACGATTTTCAGGATTAAAAGATTTCCATGATTACTTTTTTTCTTCCCGTCAGGAGATAAGCTTCGGGCGAAATTGTCTGAACTAGGATTAAACAGATTAAATGATTTATATGATTGTTTTTTAGAGTCAGCAGATAAGCTTCGGCTGAAATCAGGCAAAACAATGGTGGCTCAGTGTGGCTGCAGGGGGAAAGCAAGTTTTGATGAAGCGGTGGCCATGAGCAAGCGACAGCAGGCAAAACTTTTGCGTACCAGGTTTTGCCTGATTTGCAGCAAAGGCCCGTGCGGCAAAGAAGCATTTCTGCTGACAAGCGCTTTGGGTTACTTTTGGCGCCCCAAAAGTGACTAGGCCCCGCGGCCATGAGCGGAATAATGATTAATTTCAGTACAAATTTCAACCTGTCCGTGCAGTGCGTTGTGAGGATCAATAAAGTGGTTTATGAAAGCCGGTGGATGTCACTTTTCTTTGACAGCCAAAGTAAAGTAACCAAAAGGACTTAGCGCAGCGATCTCATGAACACCTATAAAAAAACAAACAACTGTGAATAACCTGCCGGCTGCGTCTGATTCTGTTGAAGTCAGTGGGTTGGCTTGGTCTCTGCTATCCGAACCAGCCAATGCCGGTTTTTGAGGTTATTTATGGTTTGGTGGGTTGGTTTTTTTTCGTCGGCAGCAAATGAGCTTCGGGTGAAATTGTCTGAACCGGGATTGAACAGATTAGAAAGATTTTCATGATTTTTTTAACGTCAGCGGATAAGCTTCGGGCGAAATTGTCTGAACACGATTTTCAGGATTAAAAAGATTTCCATGATCGCTTTTTTTCTTCCCGTCAGCGGATAAGCTTCGGGCGAAATCAGGCAAAACAATGGTGGCCAAGTGCGGTTGCAGGGCATAGCAAATTTTGCCAAGCCCCGGCCTCGAGCGGCAAGAAAGGGCAATAGTTTGCAGCCCCGGTTTTGCCTGATTGGCAGGGCGAAGGCCCCGTGCGTAAAGAAGCATTTCGGCTGACAAGCGCTTTTGGTTACTTTTGGCGCGCCCAAAAGTGACTAGGCCCGCGCCTATGAGCGGAACAATGATCAATTTCACTACAAACTTCAACCTGTCCGTGCAGCAGATCATACCCTCACCACCAGGACTAATTAATACGTCAAAGAACAATTTGGATCATTTTCACAAATGAATCCATTATATGATGGAGTGCCGGTACAATGAACTTTGCGCGGCATCGAAAAGTAGTTAATAACGTTAAGCCGGAATAGGCTTCTGCGTTGAAAGACAATAGCGCTTGCCCAACGACAGTATTAATGATATATACAAATTTACGAAAACGGTTTGAATAATGTACTGACACGAGTGTGTCAGTACATTTATAGTTAAATTTTTTAACTATTGATACCTGTCTTGTCCTGAAATAGGTTTACACATTAAAGTAAACAAAATGGACAAAAAGAAGGAAATCCAGATCAGGTATGACTGGGAAGTAAATGGAACGAGTTATCGTACCTTGGGCAAAAAGCATGGG
>JANYAB010000759.1 GCA_025355225.1 Bacteroidota bacterium | reverse complement strand
CAAACGTGGTAATGGCGGCGGCCCTGGCAAAAGGAATAACAACTATTTATAATGCTGCTTGCGAGCCCTACTTGCAACAATTGTGCAAAATGTTAAATCGGATGGGCGCTAAAATAAGCGGCATCGGTTCAAATTTATTGACTATTGAAGGGGTAACAGAATTGTATGGCACCGAACACCGTTTGCTGCCAGATATGATAGAAATCGGTTCTTTTATTGGCCTGGCTGCTATGACGGAGTCTGAAATAACAATAAAAGATGTTCATTATGACGAATTGGGCATTATCCCGGACGTATTTAGAAGATTAGGCATACAATTAGAACGCCGGGGTGATGATATCTATATTCCAGCCCAAAAGCATTACGAGATAGAAACCTTTATCGATGGCTCTATCATGACCATTGCCGATGCACCGTGGCCGGGGTTTACACCAGATCTGCTGAGCATAGTGCTGGTTGTAGCAATACAGGCAAAAGGCGCGGTATTGATACATCAGAAAATGTTTGAGAGCCGTTTGTTCTTTGTCGACAAGCTTTTGGATATGGGCGCGCAGATCATCCTTTGTGATCCACATCGGGCAACCGTAATAGGGCTGGACAAACAAGTACAGTTAAGGGGCATTTCGATGACTTCACCTGATATCCGTGCAGGGGTTTCGCTGTTGATCGCAGCATTATCGGCACAAGGCAAATCAACTATTTATAATATCGAGCAGATAGAACGGGGCTACCAGCACATCGACGAACGACTACGGGCACTTGGCGCCGATATTGTGAGAATCTGAAGAAAAGGAAGGTAGTCCGAAAGTCCGAATAAGTCCGAAAGACAATTTATTCAAACTTTCGGACTTCCGGACTTTCCGACTAAATCTCCTTTATCCTTTTACCTTTCCCCTTAAAATATCTATCTTTATAAAAACCTATAACACTTGCATAGTTATAAAAACAACAGATCGAAATATTCCAGTTTCATACTGATCTTTGTTGCCGTTAAAGTAGGTTTAAACCTGTTGGCCATGTCTCATTTTGGATTTCAGCGGGATGAACTTTTACATCTGGCATTGGGCGATCATTTGGATTGGGGCTATAAAGAAGTACCACCTTTTATAGCCTTGCTTGCCAAAATAACCTCTGCATTGTTTGGGGATTCTGTTTTTGCCACTCGCATATTCAGCACGCTTTTCAGCGGATTGATCATTTGGTTTATGGGGCAAATCGTTGTTGTATTGGGAGGGCGAAAATTTGCCATAACCCTGGCTTGCCTTGCCCTTATATTCTCGCCTGCTTTTGCGGCCAGCGGCTACCTTTTTCAGCCTGTAGTGTTTGACCAGTTGTGGTGGGTGTTATCCGTTTACCTGATTATGAGGTATATCAATACATCATCTCCGATATATATATACTTATTGGGTGTTGTAATAGGCGTTGGATTATTAACCAAATATACCATGGCGTTTTTTGCCATAGCATTGATTTTGGGATTGCTGATAACCAGGCAACGCAAACTTTTATGGAGCAAGCACATTTTGGCTGCTGCGATTATAGCTTTGTTGTTGTTTCTGCCTAATTTAATATGGCAGTTTCAGCATCATTTACCGATTGTAACGCACATGAAAAAATTGCGCTCGCAGCAGTTAGATTATATCCAACCTTCCGACTTTATTAAACAGCAGTTAGTTGTCAATGGCGTTGCCTTGCTAATATGGATGGTTGGCCTTGGCTTTTTATTGTTCTCCACCAGGCTGCGTAAATTTCAATTCCTGGCATTTGCCTATATTTTTATATTTATTTTCCTGCTCGAAATGAGTGGTAAAACTTATTACCTGTTCGGTTCTTACCCAATGCTTTTTGCTGCGGGTGCTTACGGATTTGAAAGATGGATAAAAACCCGTACCTATATACTCCGCGTAGCATCAGTTTTGTTTTTTACAATCCCTAATCTGTTGTTATTTCCCCTGGTGTTGCCCTTTTTATCATTAAATCAAACGCTTGCTACGTTCCGGTTTGCGGATAAAAATTTGCCATTTCTACGCTTTGCCTATACTTGGGAAGATCATAAGGTGCACCCGCTTACGCAAGACTATGGCGATATGTTCGGTTGGGATGAAATGACGGAAAAAGTTGCTAAAGCGTATCACAGCCTGACACCCGAACAGCAAAAAAACACACAGATATATGCTGATAATTATGGAGAAGCCGGTGCTATCCATCATTTCGGCAAAAAATATCACTTACCCGATGTAGCTTGTTTAAACAGCAGTTTTGCTCTTTGGGCCCCGGACAATTTGAATGCCCATTACCTGATTTATGTGGATGACGAGGGCGGTGGTAATATAAAAAGGCTGGAACCTCATATTGAAAGCTATTTCAAAATTGGTGAGGTTGAATTCCCGCTCGCAAGAGAAAAAGGCACTGGTATTTTCCTGATCATTAATACAAACCCCACACTTAATGAAGTGTATAAAAAGGAGCTATCCGAAAAAAGGTTAGAATAATTTCCAGGAATATTGATTTCAAATTTACAAATCGACCTGCTTTTATGCCAAACAAAGTAATCATTCACCACGTATTTGTATAAAAATTTGTTCGTATGCGTGGATTAAAAACGATTATCTTCCTGTTCATTTCAAATACCTTCATGACTTTCGCCTGGTATGGTCATTTAAAGTTTAAAGACTACTCATGGGGGAAAAACCTGGGCTTGTTCGCTGTAATTCTGATAAGCTGGGGGCTGGCGTTTTTTGAATACTTGTTCCAGGTACCGGCAAATAGGGCCGGTTTTAATGAAGACGGTGGTCCGTTTAACCTGGTGCAGCTTAAAACCATACAGGAAGCTATCACTTTAACAGTATTTATGATCTTCGCCACCATATTTTTTAAATCAGAAAAACTAGCCTGGAACCACCTGGTAGGCTTTGGATTGATAGTGCTGGCTGTCTTTGTAATATTTAAGAAATGGTAGATCGATCTTCCAATCGATCGGCACTTATCAGACAACAACCTATAAAATCAATATTAGCTTAAAATGCTGACCAGCAGATTGATTGAGGTTTAAAATCAGTATGTCCCGGTTGTATTTATTTATGGGGAAATTAAACCCCAAATTAAGAAGTGTATTCCCCATACATTCTTACTCAATTATTTGTATCAATTAGAAACTTTTCGAGAGCATTTTAGAAAATTCGCCTGGTAATTATTTCTAAAAAAGCAAAATCTTTTAATTTTAAGTAAATAGTCTATACAAAACACGAAAATATTGAATTTAATTACGAAAAACGCTTTTACACTTTCTATAACTTTTATTAGATTTTAACTTAACCGGATAAATTTTACCTATGGAACAATAATTGCCTATTTATCGCCATAATCTACTTTCTTAATTAATTAGTAGGATCCAAATATGAAAAAAGTAACAGTTGCCTTTATTGTTTTGATGCTAAGTACAATTACTATTTATGCGCAAAAATTAATTATTACTGAAGTTGATGCGGCTAAAAATAGCGTCAACAATACCGCATCTCTACAGGCCCTGGGCAAGAAAATGGATTTAAACTTATCTGGCAACACCCTGTCAGTAAAAATAGGCAACGACCCCGAGCTCATATTAACACAGTCTTCAGACGGATATTTCGAAACAGAAAGAAAAACCAAAAATGGCGTTGTGAAATTTTCGTTGAAATTAAAAACCACTAATTCTCAAATAACTACCGCAGAGTTGACCGGGACTATTATCCCAGAAGGCGAAGCTCAAAAAAAGGTATGGTGGACGGTAACCGCAAGAAATTCTGATACCGTAACATTAATGTAAAATCCTCAGTCGTGTTGGAGCGGCGGATCAATACTATTCACCTGTAATATTTTATTCAATCTCATAACTTCAGATCGTATTCGTTTTTTCTAATTCATCACCATTAACTTTAAATTCCTGATGTTAATTACCAGTGTGTTTTAATTGCCTGGTTTTTTGTTTTTTTCTCATTTGGAAATTTAATGTTCTGATTGAAAAGAAAGTTTCCGCAAGATAAATTTCGATTATTGAGCATTAATAGCTTCCGTGTCTGTCCCCTCAGATTTTTATGTTGGTATGTAAAGCAGCCAATCATTGTTCCCAAACTACCGGCTAATCTAATGAGGTCTTCTTTAAATCAGCTGACGTGAAAAACTACTATTCAAATAGCGTTACTAAGATTCATAACCCTGGTATGTGTTTGTTAAATGCCC
>JANYAB010000747.1 GCA_025355225.1 Bacteroidota bacterium | reverse complement strand
ATTGCCGATATAGGTTACCGCAACCCTAATACCGGCTACCTCGACGACGTTTATGGCCTTTATCCCAACAAAAACAAATTGACCGGAAATGTTGCCCAGGCATTGTCAGATCGTTCCGGCGAAAATACAGGCGTTTACATTGGCTCGCCGGGCTCCCAGCGCGGCAATCTGAGGCCGCGGGATACCTATATGTTTGTAGGCTTCAGCATATCCTACACCTTTGTAACTTCCAAGTGCTATTATTAGATTATTATTTTTATTTGTTGACTTAATTAAAATAAATATTTTGTTAAATACAATATTTAGCAAATTATATTCGTTTTCAGGATATAAACCACGAACTTTTAAAGTCATCTCTTCCGGGGAGGGTTAGGTGGGGCTCTAAAACTTACAATTATGGCCGAGTTAAACACCTCCGAAAAAACAGGCAGCAGAAGTCCACTAAAGAGACTCTCCGTGCGCGTTGACCTCACTGCCATGGTCGACCTGGCTTTTTTGCTGATTACCTTTTTTATGCTTGCCACTTCATTGGCGAAACCCAAGGCTATGCCTTTGACAATGCCGGTGGGTCCTCCGGGCCCGGTTTCAGAAAAGACAACCATGACTATCTGTCTTGGAAAAAACAACCAGGCGCTTTGGTATCTTGGTATGGCTGATAAGCCTTTGTCGGCGCCTCAAATGGTAAACTATAGTAACAATGGCCTCCGTCGGGCAATAATAGAAACAGGTAAAGCTGTGTTCAAAACTACAGGAAAAAGCATGATGGTTATAGTAAAGCCATCCGCTCATTCGGTATACGCAAATGTAGTTGCAGCCCTTGATGAACTCAATATTGCCAATGTACAATCATACGCAATTGCAAATATCTCCCCAAAAGATACCGACCTGCTGAAACTACACAGGGCCTGGTGATTTAGTCTTAAGTCAGTAGTTTTAAGTCTTGAGTCTTAAAATCGTCCTTTATATGGAACGAAAAGGACAGGTTCGGGTTACTTCTGCTATCGGATGTGATAAACCGTTGTGGCATACAAAATACCGACTAAAGACTTCCGGCTAAAGACTTTCGACTTAATTCCCAGTGGCATTTTCTTTTTCCCGTGCATACTAAAAAAGTGCAAAGTAAGTTTTACCTTTGTACCCTGAAAAAAATGACATAAGTTGTTGAAAGCTTAGGTGAAAGACGGATTGATTTTATAGAATAAGCTATACTATTAATCGTTTTTTAATAAAAGTATGTCTTTTTAAGCCATATGCCGGCTTTTAATAATTAGACAAAATGGGATACAAGGAACAGATCGATTTTTTAAAGTTACCTCAGCATATAGCAATCATAATGGATGGCAATGGCCGTTGGGCTAAAGAAAAAGGCAAGTTACGCGTATTTGGCCATCGCAATGGCGTGCGTTCTGTAAGGGACGTAGTTGAAGGAGCAGCCGATATTGGGATCAGGTATATTACGTTATACACCTTTTCGTCCGAGAATTGGAACAGGCCAAAGATGGAAGTTGCAGCCATTATGGAATTAATGATCAGCACTATTCATAAAGAGATAGATAATTTTATGAAAAACAATGTGCGCCTGAATGCTATCGGCGATTTGAAAATGCTGCCCGAGAAATGTTATACAGAGCTTAAGGGCGCGATCAACAAAACTTCGGCAAATACGGGTATTGTTCTTACTCTTGCATTAAGTTACAGTTCGCAGCGCGAAATTGTACAGGCAGCTAAAAATATTGCCCACAAGGTAAAGGATGGTGAGTTGAATATTGATGACATAGATGAAGAAGTTTTTGAAAATAATTTATATACAAGTGGCATGCCCAATCCGGAACTATTGATCAGAACCAGCGGCGAATACCGCATCAGTAATTATTTACTTTGGCAAATTGCCTACGCTGAATTGTATTTTACACCAAAACTTTGGCCCGATTTCAGGAAGGAAGACCTGTACGATGCCATCATTGATTACCAGAAACGTGAACGCCGTTTTGGTATGACCAGCGAGCAACTCAACTAAATTTTTACGTTTAACACTTTTTAACAACTGTATAAATTATTTTTAGCCACTAAAATATTCGGATGAATAAATTTCTTTTTGTTATTCTTTTCTTTGTGATGAGTACTGCTGCCCTGGCGCAGGTTTCCAATCAACCCAGGCCGTCGCTATCAAAATCAATACCTGCTGATAGTTTGAGTTACTTAAACCCCAGGGATTATATTATAGGCGGCGTTACTGTTAGTGGCACAAAATACCTTGATAAAGACGTACTGATCCAGATCTCTAAATTAAATAAAGGCGACCGCATTAATTTGCCGGGCGAACAAAATGCCGCAGTAATAAAAAGGATGTATGATCAGGGGCTTTTTGACGATGTAAAGCTGAATATCACAAAGATGAACCTTGACACTATTTATCTTGAAATTGTTATTGTAGAAAGGCCGCGTTTATCAAGATTACATATTACAGGGATACGCAAAGGTGAAATTGAAGATCTGCAGAAGAAGCTAAGTGATAAAACCTCTAAAATTGTAAACGAAAATCTATTAAGTACAACCACCGCGATCATTAAAAAGCATTTTAACGAAAAGGGATTTTTAAATACAACCGTTGATATAAAACAGCGGAAAGATCCGGGAGATGCCAATAGCGTTATCCTGGATGTTGCCGTTGATAAAAAGGAAAAAGTAAAGATCAATAGCGTTGTATTTGAAGGTAATAAGGCATTTTCCAGCAAAAAATTAAAAAAATACCTCAAAAAGACCCGTGAGAAGAAATGGTATAATGTATTTGGGTCGAAGAAGTTTTTAAATGATAAATATACAGAAGACAAACAAACCCTTATTGAGAAAATGCAGGATAAGGGCTACCGCGACGCCGAAATACTGAAGGATTCTGTTTGGAAAAATGATGATAAAACGGTAAACGTTAAAATAAAAATTTTTGAAGGGCATAAATATTATTTCGGAAATATAAAATGGTCTGGGAACGCCCGTTACCCAGCCGACCTGTTAAATAAATTATTGCGCGTTAAAAAGGGAGAAGTTTTTAGCGAAGAAGAACTGAACAAAAGATTATCAGGGCCAACACCTAACAATGATGATGTTTCAACGCTTTACCTTGATGGCGGTTATTTAACTTATACCGCAGATCCTGTTCAAACCAAAATATATAATGATACGGTTGATTTGGACATACGGATATATGAAGGGCCTCAATATACTATTAACCGCGTTATTCTTAAAGGTAATGATGTTACCAATGATAAAGTGGTTATGCGCGAGATCAGGACAAAACCGGGTCAAAAATTCAATAAGGAATTGCTTATCCGCAGTACGCGTGAGATTTCGCAATTGGGCAATTTTGACGAGCAAAAAACAGAACCAAAACCTACAAATATAAACCCTGCCGATGGTACGGTTGACATTCTTTACAATGTGGTCGAAAAACCGTCTGACCAAATCGAGCTTTCGGGTGGCTTCGGCGGTGGACAAATAGTTGGTACACTCGGACTTACTTTTAACAATTTCTCCGTAAAGAATATTTTTAACCTAAAGGCTTATAAGCCGCTGCCTAAGGGCGATGGACAGAAGCTGAGTTTAAGAGGACAATCAAGCGGAAGAACCTATCAAAACTTTTCATTCACGTTTTCTGAGCCATGGCTTGGAGGCAAGAAACCTATCTATTTTGCCCTTTCAGCTTATACACAGTTAAGTTCCACAGGGCAATATTACGCCAAAACAGATCCCCGGTACAACAACTTGCGTATCAACGGGGTGGGCGTTACTTTAGGAAGGAAACTGAACTGGCCCGATAACTACTTCCAGTTGAACTATTCGTTAAACTTCGACCACTACAATCTTGATAATTACCCCGGCTACCTGTTCCAAAACGGAACCTCCTACAATATCAAACTAACTCAGGAATTGAGCCGCAACTCGCTTAATGCACCTATATTCCCAACAGAGGGTTCAAATATCAGGTTGACTATACAGGGAACCCCGCCATACTCGTTATTTAATAATACTAATTATAAGATTGCAACGCCCGAACAACGGTACCAGTTTGTGGAGTACTATAAATTTAAATATGATGCGCAATGGTTTCAGAAAATTGTTGGTAAATTGGTGCTGATGTCCCAGGTAAGGTTTGGCTTTTTGGGATCGTACAACTCGCAAGTTGGCCAGTCGCCATTTGAAAGGTTTAAGTTAGGTGGCGACGGTATGCAGAGTTACCAGTTTTTACAGGGTAGTGAAATTATTGGATTAAGGGGATATCAAAACTTCTCCGTAATTCCGGTAGGAACAAACTATACAGTAGATACCAACCCAGGCAGCACTATATTTAATAAATATACTATGGAACTAAGGCACCCTGTTATTGCCAGCCAGTCGGCAACTATATTTGTTTTAGCTTTTGCAGAAGGTGGTAATGTGTGGAACAGTTTTGATCAATTTAATCCTTTTAACGTACGTCGTTCAGTAGGAGTTGGCGCACGGATATTTTTACCTATTTTTGGATTGCTTGGTTTGGATTATGGTTATGGCTTTGATCAGATCCCGGGAATACCCGGTGCAAACAAGGGACAATTCCATTTTTCAATTTCTCAGAGTTTAAACGGAGGATTTAATTAATTTGCAGGGATTAATGAAAAAGATAATTTTATTGTTGTTTTTTACGTTTACAGCGGTAACAAGTACTTTTGCCCAGCGTTTTGCTTTTGTAGATTCTGATTATATCCTAAAACATATACCGGAATATGCCGCTGCGCAAAAACAGCTGGCTGCATTATCAGAGCAATTGCAAAAGGAAGTGGATAACCGCTCTCTGGAGATTGATCGGTTATATAAATCATATGAGGCTGACCAGGTTTTAATGACAGCAGATATGAAAAAGCGCAGGGAAGCTGAGATAACTGATAAAGAAAAATCCGTTAAAGATTTTCAGCGTCAAAAATTCGGACCTGATGGTGAATTGTCAAAAAAGAGCAGTTCATTGATCAAACCCATACAGGACCGTTTGACCAAGGCCATACAGGCCGTCGCCGAAAGTGAAAACCTCGACATGATCTTCGATAAAAACAGCGAAGTAATTATGTTGTATGCTAACCCGCATTATGACAAAAGCGCCGATGTAATAACGCGTTTGGGGCTAAAGCCGGGAGTATTTGCAAAATAAGCTAATTAAGAAACACACCATAAAATCGAACTATTATTAAATTCAGAACAGAAAAAATGAAAAATTTATTTAAAGTTGCTTTAGTTGCAGTATGCATCTTATTTGCAGGGAATGTAGCCAGGGCACAAACTAAGCTCGGGTATATCGATATGAA